>NZ_QUGV01000003.1:264545-276653 GCF_003479205.1 Parabacteroides sp. AF17-28
GGTGAGCCAGAGCTGGTGTTCGATCGATATCTGCTTCTTATATATCTTGCTTATTCGGGAAAAAAGCTATATTTGTATCTTCAATCGATAAGGTCAACTCAAAAGACAAATAGTATATATGGAAAAACAAAAACAATCCCGGCGGTTGCTGTCGCTGGATGCCCTGAGAGGGTTTGACATGTTCTTTATTATGGGAGGGGCTTCCCTTTTTGTTGCGTTGGCAACGTTGTTTCCGAATCCTTTTTTTCAGGCGATTGCCGACCAGATGCACCATGTGAAGTGGGACGGGCTGACGCACCATGACACGATATTTCCGTTGTTTTTGTTTATTGCCGGTATTTCGTTCCCGTTTTCGTTGGAGAAACAGCGGGAACAGGGGAAGACGGATGCCGATATCTATAAGAAGATCGTTCGCCGGGGACTGACACTGGTCCTGTTCGGCTTTATCTATAACGGATTGCTGAATTTTGATTTCGAGCACCAGCGTTACGCCAGCGTTCTCGGGCGTATCGGTTTGGCGTGGATGTTCGGAGCGTTGATATTTGTCAATACCCGGACGATTACGCGTGTTTGGATTACAGCGGCTATCCTGGTCGGATATTGGTTGCTGCTCGCCTTTGTTCCCGCACCAGATGGAAATGGGGCAGGCGTGTTTACGATGGAAGGTTCGCTGGTTGGCTATGTGGACCGCATACTGTTACCCGGACGCCTGCATCTGACGGTGCATGATCCGGAGGGAATCCTTTCGACAGTGCCGGCGATTGCTACGGCTCTTTTGGGGATGTTTACGGGCGAATTTATCAAGCTGCAACGGGAAGGCCTGACGGATAAGAAGAAAGTAGGCGGACTGGTCGTTGCCGGTGCTGTGCTGTTAGCGGTTGGTTTGTTGTGGGGGCTTTTCTTCCCGATCAATAAGAATCTGTGGACAAGCTCTTTTGTTTGCGTGGTCGGAGCTTATTCGGTCTGGATGTTCGCGTTGTTCTTCTATATTGTCGATGTACTGAATTTCCGCAAATGGACACTCTTCTTTACGGTGATCGGGACGAACTCGATTACGATCTATCTGGCACAGGAGTTTGTGAATTTCTCTTTTACATCCGATGCTTTGTTTGGCGGGATCGCAAGGCTGATGCCCGAAGCAGCCCAACCATTGGTTATTTCGGTCGGCTATATCGCTGTTTGCTGGGGATTCCTGTATTTTCTCTATCGTCAACGGATATTCTTAAAAGTGTAATTCATAACTCGTAATTCTTATGAAACCTGTTACTAATCGCCTGGAGTCGCTCGATGTGTTGCGTGGCTTCGACTTGTTCTGCCTGGTGGCGCTGGAAGGAATTTTGCATCCGCTGGGACGTGCGATTGATGCGTCGTGGTATAATGACTTTTTGTGGGGATTCTCGCATGTGAAGTGGGAAGGGTTCTCTTCGTGGGATTTGGTGATGCCGCTCTTCATGTTTATGGCGGGTGTGTCGATGCCGTTTGCCCTGTCCCGTTATAAGGCGATGCCGGACAAATGGGCGGTTTACCGGCGTATCATCAAGCGTGTGGTCCTGCTTTGGATTTTTGGTATGATGTGCCAGGGAAATCTGTTAGGGCTTGATCCGGATCGCATTTATCTTTATTCGAACACGTTGCAGGCGATTGCGATGGGCTATCTGATTGCGGCAATGCTGTTCCTGCACGTGCGTCTGTCTGTGCAGATCGGAACGGCTGTTGCCTTGTTGCTGGTTTATTGGGGAGCGATGCAGTTCATTTCGGTCGATGGTTACGGTGGCGGCAATTATACGCCGGACGGAAACTTGGCGGAATGGATAGACCGTACGGTTTTAGGACGGTTCCGTGATGGAGCCGTAGTCGAGAACGGGAAGGTCGTGTTTGCCGAATATTACCGGTATACCTGGATATTGAGTAGCCTGAATTTTGGCGTGACGGTGTTGACCGGTCTTTTTGCCGGACATATCCTGAAGAGCGGGATGGAGCAGAAACGCAAATGGCAATGGCTGTTGGGCATCGGTGCGGCAATGGTTGCACTGGGCTGGTTATGGGGATTGCAGTTGCCGGTCATCAAGAAGATCTGGACAAGTTCGATGGTGTTGGTTAGTAGCGGTTATTGTTTCCTGTTGATGGGGTTGTTCTATTACTGGATCGATTATAAGGGACACCGGAAGAATATTACCTGGCTGAAGGTGTACGGTATGAATTCGATTGTGGCGTATATGTTAGCCAATGTGATTAGTTTCAGGTGTATAGGCACATCCCTCTTTCACGGATTGGAGCAATATATCGGGAATTATTATTCACCTTTGATTGCGGCGTCGAATGCATTGATTATTTATGTAATTTTGTGGCTGCTTTATAAGCGCAATATATTTTTAAAAGTATAAATGGTAAATGTGAATATCTAAAAAGTAAACAAAAAACAGATGGAATCTATTAAGCAAATATACCGGATCGGTCATGGACCGTCCAGTAGCCATACGATGGGACCGATGCGGGCGGCCCGGATGTTTCTGGAACGCAATCGCGGTGCAGTGCGGTTTAACGTCACGCTCTATGGCAGCCTGGCGGCTACAGGCAAAGGGCATATGACGGATGCTGCAATCCTCGAGGTGCTGACTCCGGTGGCTAAGACAAATATAACCTGGGAACCGAAAGTTTTCCTACCTTTTCATCCGAACGGCATGCTGTTCGAATCATTCAATGAAAAGGACGAAGAACTGGATAGCTGGACAATATACAGTATCGGAGGCGGTACGCTGGCAAACGAAACCTATAACGAGCTGACGCAAGGACAGGTCTACGAAATGCATACGATTCGGGATATACAAGCCTGGTGCGAAAAGACAGGTCATTCCTATTGGGAATATGTCGAAGAGTGTGAAGGACCGGAAATCTGGGATTATCTGGCTGAAGTATGGGAAGTGATGCAACAGGCTGTCCATAACGGGCTTGAAGCCGAGGGTATCTTGCCCGGCGGCCTGGGAATCCGCCGTAAAGCATCCGACTATATGATTCGTGCCAAAGGTTATGGCAGCAGTATCAAAAGTCGGGGAATGGTTTATGCTTATGCCTTGGCTGTTTCCGAAGAGAATGCTTGCGGGGGACAGATTGTGACGGCGCCGACTTGTGGTTCATGCGGAGTCATGCCGGCTGTCTTGTTCCACTTGAAGGAGTCACGCGATTTTCGCGATTCCCGCATCTTGCGTGCGTTGGCGACGGCCGGATTGTTTGGAAACGTCGTCCGTACGAATGCATCTGTTTCCGGTGCCGAAGTGGGATGCCAGGGAGAAGTGGGAGTTGCCTGCGCAATGGCGGCAGCGGCTGCCAGCCAGTTGTTCGGAGGGACACCCGCGCAGATCGAGTATGCTGCCGAGATGGGGCTGGAACACCACTTGGGACTGACCTGCGACCCGGTTTGCGGCCTGGTACAGATTCCCTGTATCGAACGGAATGCCTTTGCGGCTGCCCGTGCGTTGGATGCCAATACTTTCTCAAACTTCTCCGATGGCAAGCACCGGGTAAGTTTCGACCAGGTAGTAGAGGTGATGCGCCAGACCGGCAATGACCTGCCGAGCCTTTATAAGGAGACATCCGAGGGCGGTCTGGCTAAGAATATGGAACATTAATATATGAGATATGAAGAAAAATAGTTTGTTTGTGTTTTTATGTACAGCCGCTTTAGTGGCCTGCGGACAGCCGAAGCAAAAGCAGGCTGTCGCAGATGATGTGTTGACCAGTGGTAATCCGGTGTTTGAAGGTTGGTATGCCGATCCCGAAGGAATCATTTACGACGATACCTATTGGATATTCCCGACCTGGAGCGATGTGTATGAAAATCAAACTTTTTTCGACTGTTTTTCTTCCAAAGACCTGGTGAACTGGACGAAACATTCTTCCGTGCTCGATTCGTCTGCCGTTAAGTGGGCGAAGAAGGCGATGTGGGCTCCGTCCATTATCCGTAAGGATGGCAAATATTATTTCTTCTTCGGCGCTAACGATGTGCATGAAGGCGAAATCGGCGGGATCGGGGTTGCCGTCAGCGACCGTCCGGATGGGCCGTACAAGGATTTGCTGGGTAAGCCGCTTATCAATGAGATTGTGAACGGGGCACAGCCGATCGATCAGTTCGTTTTCCACGATGACGATGGCAGCTACTATATGTATTACGGCGGTTGGGGACATTGTAACATTGTCCGGCTGAATGATGACTTTACCGGATTGGTGCCGTTTGAAGACGGAACTATTTACAGGGAAGTGACGCCTGAAAACTATGTCGAAGGTCCGTTTATGTTCAAAAAGAACGGCAAGTATTATTTCATGTGGAGCGAAGGCGGTTGGGGCGGACCGGACTATTCCGTCGCCTACGCGATAGCCGATTCTCCTTTCGGTCCGTTCAAACGCATAGCCAAGATTCTCCAGCAAGATCCGGAGGTTGCGACCAGTGCGGGACACCATTCCGTTATGCACGTGCCGGGTTCGGAAGACTATTACATCGTTTATCACCGCCGTCCGCTTAATGATACGGCTCGTGACCACCGTGTAACCTGTATCGATCGGATGACGTTTGATGAGAACGGATTCATAAATCCTGTTAAAATGACTTTTGAGGGAGTTTCCGCCCGTACAATAAAGAAGTAAACATTCGGTAATCTCTAAAAGATATTAAAAACAGGGGCGTAGCTATTGCGCTCCTGTTTTTTTGCGCTACTTTTGACACATGTGTCAGACATAGTAGACAAAATATTTAATAACATTATAGTGATGAATACAGAAGAACTTCAGGACATGGAAAGCCGGATCATAGAAGCGGCTAAACAGGTGTTTGTAAGAAAAGGGTATGAAGCGACCAAAATGGGTGATGTAGCCCTTGAAGTCGGAATCAGCCGTACGGCTCTGCACTATTACTTCCGGACGAAGGAAATGCTTTTCGACGCTATCTTCGGGCAGTTGATGAATGCCTTGTTGCCGAATATCGAAAAGATCATGGACGAACCGACTTCCTGTTTGGAAAAAATGCCGAAGATCATCGATCAGTATATGGCGATGATTCAGGCCAACCCGTTATTCCCGATCTTCGTGGTGAGTGAGTTCAACCGCGATCCGGAGCATTTGTACCGGACGATCATGAAAGATCCGGAACGTGTCAAGCCTCTGTTGCAGTTGCAGGAACAGATGACGGACGAGATGGAAAGAGGACTGCTGAAAAAGGTGCCGCTTATCTATACGGCTTCAACGCTGTTGAGTCTGGTCATCTTCCCGATACTGATCCGGAATCCGTTGACAGATGTTTTCATGGACGGTGATCCCCGCAAGTTTGAAGTCTTCCTGCGGGAACGGAAAGCGTTTATTGCGGATGCGATGATCCGGTTGTTTACCCCGGACCAACCCCGGACAACTAACGAATAAAAGGAGAGATGAATATGAAACGAATGATTCCGACTAACTGGAAACAGATAGCTTTGCTGCTTCTCTGCCTGCCGTTTATGCCGGGAGAGGCAAGAGCGCAGGAAACAGTTACGCTGAGCCAGTGCTATGAATGGGCACATGCGAACTATCCGCAGATCCGGCAGTATAAACTGATCGAGCAGACAGAGCAATACAATCTGTCCAACGCCGCAAAAGGCTGGCTGCCGCAACTGTCGGTCAATGCAAAAGCCTCGTATCAAAGCGATGTGACGAAGCTGCCGTTCGATGCCGATAAACTGTCGGCCCTGATCCCCGGCTTCGAGATCCCGACGATGAGCAAAGACCAGTACCAGGTTCTTGCCGAAGTGAACCAGACGATCTGGGATGGCGGTGCCATCCGTTCCACCCGTAAGCTGACGGAGGCGCAGGCCGCTGCCGACCGCGAACAGTTGAAGAGCGATCTCTACACCCTGAACGACCGGGTCAACCAGCTTTATTTCGGCTGCCTCCTGCAAGATGAACTGATCCGCCAGAACGGTTTGCTCCAAAAAGAGTTGCAAATCAATATCGACCGCATCTCCGCCATGATGGACAACGGCGTCGCCAACCTGTCCGATCGCGAGAGTATGGAAGTGGAACTGCTGAATGCCCGCCAGAAAGAGATCGAACTGAAAGCGGCACGTTCGGCTTACGGAAGCATGCTGGCAGCGCTGACCGGCCGGCCGGAGGGGAAGGAGTTTATCCTGGAGGAACCTTCGCTGCCGGGTAGCACGACGCTGTCTCCCGTCATCAACCGCCCCGAATTGCAGGCGTTGGATGCGAAGAGCAACTTCCTTGAATTGCAGAACAAACAGCTGACTGCCGGCCTGATGCCGCGTATCGGCGCTTTCGTGCAGGGCGGTTACGGGCGTCCCGGTCTGAACATGCTGGAAGATGGCTTCAGTGCGTTTTATGTGGCCGGTATTCGTCTGAGCTGGAATATGGGAAAGCTGTACACACTGAAGAACGACCGCCGGAAGATAGAAACCAGCCGGCAGGCGGTCGAAGTGCAACGGGAGACATTCCTCTTTAACACCCGCCTCCAGCTGACGCAGCAGAATAGCGAGATCCGGAAGATGACCGACCTGATGAAAGCCGACGACGAAATCATCCGCCTCCGCACCAGTATCAAAAAGGCCGCCGAAGTCAAACTGGCAAACGGCGTGATCTCCGTCACCGACCTGATCCGCGAGATCAACTCCGAAGACCTCGCCCGCCAGGCCGCCGCCGCACATCGCGTCCAGCAGTTGCAGGCTATCTATAATTATATGTACACGACGAATGAATAATATAAAAGATGATTTAACGGTGAGTCGCTATGTTTGTATTACCGGACGCAGATTTCGCAGATGACGCAGACGAACGCAGATCATTTATTGTTTTAAAAGAAAATAAGTCTGCGTTCCTCTGCGTAATCTGCGCCCGTCTGCGTCCGGTAAATACGAGCAAACGTACCGATAAATCATTATTTGCATAAACGAATTAAATACAAATCAATATGAAACCGATTCTTTTATTTACTCTGATGTTGGCTCTTTCCGCCTGTGGCGGTAACGGCAACACCTTCGATGCTACCGGAGCGTTCGAATCGACAGAAGTGATCGTCTCTTCGGAAGCCAACGGGAAGATCATGGAACTGAACCTGCAGGAGGGCGACCGCCTGGAAGCCGGTGCCGTCTTAGGCTATGTCGACAGTACGCAGCTCTATCTCCGGAAGAAGCAACTCGAAGCGGGCCTTCGCAGCATCGACATCCGCAAGCCGGATATCCGCAAACAGATCGCCTCCCTCGAACAGCAGATCGCCGTTGCCCGCAGCGAGCAGCAGCGTATGGAAAACTTAGTGAAGGCAAAAGCCGGCAACCAGAAGCAGGTGGACGACATCGTCAACAACATTAAAGTCTTGCAGAAACAACTCGATGCTCAGTACTCCACCTTGAACAAGACAACAGGCGGAGCCGATGCCGAAGCCGAAAGTATCATTTATCAGATCATGCAACTGGACGACCAGTTGCAGAAGAGCCGTATCGTCAATCCGCAATCCGGCACCGTGCTGGTGAAATACGCCGAACCGGGCGAAGTCACCGCCGCCGGCAAGCCCCTTTATAAAATAGCCGACACGGATCTTCTTTACCTGCGCGCCTATCCGACCGCCGACCAACTCACGCAGTTGAAGTTAGGGCAGACCGTCCGCGTCTTTGCCGATTTCGGAGAAGAGGAACAGCGTGAATATCCGGGTACAATCACCTGGATTTCCGAGAAGTCCGAATTTACCCCGAAAGGAATCCAGACCAAAGACGAGCGGGCCAACCTGGTTTACGCCATCAAGATCGCGGTCAGGAACGACGGCTATCTGAAGATCGGGCAATATGGGGAAGCGAGGTTTAATTAAGAATTAAGAATTAAAAATTAAAAAATGCGAGCGATGAGGGAGGTTGTGATTGAGCGGGTCAATAAGGCTTATGGAGAGGTGCGGGCGTTGCAGGATATTTCGTTGCACATTGGCGAAGGGGAGCTGTTCGGGCTGATCGGTCCCGACGGGGCAGGCAAGACGACGCTTTTCCGGATTCTGACCACGCTGCTGCTGGCCGATAGCGGGACGGCTTCGGTTTGCGGCCTGGATGTCGTGCGCGATTATAAGGAAATCCGCTGGCGAGTCGGTTATATGCCGGGGCGTTTTTCTCTCTATCAGGATCTGACGGTGGAGGAAAACCTCGATTTCTTTGCAACCGTATTCAATACGACGATCAAGGAAAATTACGATCTGATACGCGATATCTACGTCCAGATCGAGCCTTTCAAGAAGCGGCGGGCCGGAAAACTCTCCGGCGGGATGAAGCAGAAGCTGGCCCTGAGCTGCGCGCTGATCCATCGTCCCGATGTCCTTTTCCTGGACGAGCCGACGACGGGTGTCGACCCGGTTTCCCGCGTGGAATTTTGGGATATGCTGGACCGCCTTCGCCGTCAGGGGATCACGATCATGGTCTCGACGCCCTATATGGACGAGGCTTCGCGTTGCGACCGCATCGCCCTGATGCGTGGCGGACGTTGCCTGTCGGTCGATACGCCGGACGGTATCCGTGCGACGTTCGACAAACGGCTGTTTGCCGTCCATTCCGCTTCGATGTATCCTTTGCTGCTCGATCTTCGGAGCTATCCGGATGCGGATTCCTGTTTCTCCTTCGGTGATGCCCAGCATTTCGCCGTCGGCAAGGAGGTGGTGGCGAGAGCGGGAGAGGCGGCCTTTATCCGGGAGTTGCATCGCTTTTTAGAGGCAAAAGGGCATACGGATATCCGGATCGAGCCGATAAAACCCGGTATCGAGGACTGTTTCATGGCGTTGTAAAACCCTAAAAATGCCTTCCGGGGGTCCGGATCGCACTTCGAGAGTTTTAAAAATGCCTTCCGGGGGTCCGGATTGCATTTCGAGAGTTTTAAAAATGCCTTCCGGGGGTCCGGATTACGATTTTAGAGTTTTAAAAGTCCCGTCCGGGGGTCCGGAACGCATTTTTAAAGTTTTTGAGCTCCCTTCCGGGGGGCCGGATCGTATTTTTAGAGTTTTTGAGCCTGTATATATAATGTATTGAACATTGATAAGAGAGTAAAAGATGAATGTGATAGAAACAGAACGACTGACGAAGCGTTTCGGCACCTTTACCGCCGTCGACCATATCAGTTTCTCGGTAGGCGAGGGGGAAATCTTCGGTTTCCTCGGGGCGAACGGGGCGGGGAAGACGACCGCCATGCGTATGCTCTGCGGCCTTTCGACGCCCACGTCGGGCAGCGGGAAAGTCGCAGGTTTCGATATTTATAAGGAGACGGAACTGATCAAGCGGCATATCGGCTACATGAGCCAGAAGTTCTCCCTCTACGGCGACCTGAAAGTCTGGGAGAATATCCGCCTCTACGGAGGCATCTACGGCCTGCCCGAAAAGCGGTTGAAGGAGAAGACCGACGAACTGCTCCGGGTGCTCGACCTGGAGCACGAACGCAACACGCTGGTCGACGCCTTGCCGCTCGGCTGGAAACAGAAGCTGTCCTTCTCTGTCGCCGTCATCCACGAGCCCCGCATCGTCTTTCTGGACGAGCCGACCGGAGGCGTGGACCCCGTCACCCGCCGCCAGTTCTGGGAACTGATCTACCAGGCGGCACAACGAGGCATCACTGTTTTTGTCACCACTCACTATATGGACGAGGCGGAATACTGTAACCGTGTCTCCATCATGGTGGACGGCAAGATCGAAGCGCTCGACAGTCCCGCCGCACTGAAGAAAACTTTCAAGGCCGATAATATGAACGATGTCTTCCGGGCCCTGGCTCGAAATGCAAAAAGAGGAGAGTAAACGTATGAAGCAATTTATCTCTTTCATCAGAAAAGAATTCTATCATATCTTCCGGGATAAGCGGACGATGATGATCCTGTTAGTAATGCCGATCATCCTGATCATCCTCTTCGGATATGCGATCACGACCGAGATCAAGCGTGCCCCGATCGCCATCCTGGACCAGAGCCGGGACGAGGTGACGCAGAAAATGATCGAGCATCTTGCCGCCAGCGAGTACTTCGAACTCTACACAATGGTCAACAGCGAGGCGGAAGGACAGGCGCTTTTCCGGCAGGGCAAAGTGCGGTTGCTCATCATCTTTCCCGCCCAATACGCCTCCTCGCCCGACGCCTCCGTCCAGCTCTTGGCCGACGCCACCGACCCGAACGAGGCAACGCAGCTTGCCGCCTACGCAACCGCAATCCTTCAGCAATTTTCAATTTTCAATTCTCAATTTTCAATTAACAACGCGATTACGCCAGTCGTCTCGTTGCTCTACAATCCTTTGATGAAAGGCGCCTATAACTTTGTGCCCGGGGTGATGGGATTGATCCTGATCCTGATCTGCGCCATGATGACCTCTGTCGGGATTGTGAAGGAGAAAGAGATCGGGACGATGGAAGTCCTGCTGGTGTCGCCCATGAAGCCGGTCTATATCATCCTGGCAAAGGCGACGCCGTATCTGTTGTTGAGCCTGGTTAATATTGCGACGATCCTGTCGTTGTCCTATTTCCTGTTAGGTGTGCCGATTGCCGGCAGCCTGACGCTGTTAGTGTCGGTGTCCATCCTCTATGCGTTAGTGTCGCTCTGCCTGGGGCTGCTGATTTCGACGGTGGCCGATACGCAGCAGGCGGCGATGCTGGTCAGTGCCGTTGTATTGATGCTTCCGGTGATGCTGCTCAGCGGGATGATGTTCCCGATCGAGAATATGCCGAAGATTCTGCAAGTGCTGTCCAATATCGTTCCGGCCCGGTGGTATATCTCCGCGGTAAAAGATATCATGATAAAAGGATTGGGGGCGAGGGCGATCCTGCCTGAGATCAGTATCCTGGCCGGTATGGCGGTTTTCCTGGTTGCCTTGAGTGTGAAACGTTTTAAAATACGATTGTAATATGTTGAAGTATCTATTGGAAAAGGAATTTAAGCAGATCAAACGGGATAGTTTCCTGCCCCGTATCATTTTCCTGTTGCCCATCCTGCAGCTGGTGATCCTTCCTTTTGCCGCAAATTTCGAGATGCGCAATATCAACCTGAGCATCGTGGATAACGACCATTCCGTCCTTTCCCAACAATTAAGGGAGAAGGTACTCTCTTCCGGTTACTTCAACCTGGTCGACGTCTCGGCGAAGTATGACGAAGCGCTCACCTCCATCGAGAGCAACAAGGCGGATATCATTCTGGAAATCCCTTCCCGCTTCGAGGAACGCTTAGGGCGCGAAGGGGGCGTGGAGGTGCTGATCGCCGCCAATGCCGTGAACGGGACGAAAGGGGGAATGGGCAGCTCATACCTTTCGTCCATCCTGATGGACTTCAACCAGGAAAAAGGTCTTTCTCCCGCCGCCGGGCAGATGGGAGGCGTCCGGGTGACGAACCTGTTTAATCCGCATCTGAATTATAAGATTTATATGGTCCCGGGGATCATGGCGTTCCTGTTGACGATCATCGGCGGTTTCCTTTCCGCCCTGAATATCGTGAGCGAGAAGGAGAAGGGGACGATCGAGCAGATCAATGTGACGCCTGTTCCGAAAGCTTTGTTTCTGCTATCCAAGTTAATTCCGTTTTGGGTGATCGGATTGGTTTTGCTTACGATAGGGGCGCTTGTCGCCTGGCTGGTCTACGGGCTGGTTCCGGTCGGCCACCTTGGAATCATTTACCTGTTTGCGGCTGTCTATTTGATGGCTTTTACTGGCTTCGGACTGGCTATATCGTCCATCTCTTCCACCCAGCAGCAGGCGATGTTTACGGTTTTCTTCTTCTTTATCATCTTTGTCCTGCTGAGCGGTTTGTTTACGCCGATCAGCAGCATGCCCGAATGGGCGCAGGTGTTGACCCGGTTCAATCCGATCCGCTATTTAGTGGAAGTGATGCGGATGGTTTATCTGAAAGGAAGCGGTCTTGCCGATATGTCGGGACACTTTGTGATTATATGTTTATTTGCCTTGTTCTTTAATGTCCTGGCTGTCTTGAGTTACCGGAAAAACAGTTGACGAGCTCCTCGTTTCCGCGCTTGACGCGGGATCGCATTAGAGCCGGCAGTATAAACAACTGATCGATAAAGCCTGTTCTTTTGCGGCCCCGCGTCAAGCGCCATAGCCGTCAAGCTAATGTCTCTAAATAGCAA
>NZ_QUGV01000030.1:0-1056 GCF_003479205.1 Parabacteroides sp. AF17-28
TGCTGAATGGCGAACGAAGCATAATACAACACCCTGTCGGAGAAATACTTCTGCCGGCTTTTCTGCATCTCGCAAATGAAGACTTCCCCTTTTTCGTTTTCACAGAAAATATCGAAAACGGCACGTCGCTGATCCTGCTTCAAACCGAGCATCTCAACATTCCGGAATGTGATGTCGACAATCACTTCCTGTTGGATAACTTCATTTAAAAAGCTGATAATAAGATCTTTGCTTACTTCACTGCCGAAAATTTTCTTCCAGCCGTAATCCGAAAAGGGATTGATAAATTTGTTCATAATTAATTGTTTTAGTTGTTACTATTAACACTTCTTTGGCAAAGGTAGACAAATATTGCATATAGAGTGAATAAAAATGGATTTATTTTTATTAGTGTTTCCATGGGCATAGAATGCCTAATTTGCTTCAAATCTAAGAAGTTTTAAACCATAAATGATGAATTTACAATAACCCCCTGTTTCGGTTGTCTTTCTATTTCGTCCGAAATCTTGATCCATTTTGGATTGACTCTTTTCACTGTTTTGACCTGCTCGGCTGACAACAGATAAAATGAGGTGCCGAGCCCATTCCGAAAAGTGTGCAATTTGATTACCGAAAACCGGAAACACTGGCAAAGTGATAAACCTTAACTCCCGGAGAATCGAATATTCGCGAACGAAGACGGGCTGCGTTCCAAATATCCCAAGGAAATTTTGGAGGCTTGTTGCCGTGAGGTGCGCAGAAAATTGCCGTGAAGTAACGCTTCATCACTCTGAAGGTTGACTTTGTGCTATATGAAGTCCGACTTCAGAGCAACAAAGTGCCGGATCAGAGCGATAAAGTCCCTCTTCATGGCGATAAGGTGCCGGATCATAGGAAAAAGCTCCTTTTTGACAGCTGAAAAGTGGCTTAACATTTGTTTTGTTTCGGATGTTTTTTTACCCTGAAAAATACGTTTTATACAATAAGCCCACCTGCCGCAGGCTCTCTTTTGCCGTTTCGTTTCAATGAACGGTTTTAGAGCTTAGAGGCAAAGCCTCTTCCTCTGTGGACTTCAGA
>NZ_QUGV01000030.1:1066-67941 GCF_003479205.1 Parabacteroides sp. AF17-28
TTGCCGTGAAGTAACGCTTCATCACTCTGAAGGTTGACTTTGTGCTATATGAAGTCCGACTTCAGAGCAACAAAGTGCCGGATCAGAGCGATAAAGTCCCTCTTCATGGCGATAAGGTGCCGGATCATAGGAAAAAGCTCCTTTTTGACAGCTGAAAAGTGGCTTAACATTTGTTTTGTTTCGGATGTTTTTTTACCCTGAAAAATACGTTTTATACAATAAGCCCACCTGCCGCAGGCTCTCTTTTGCCGTTTCGTTTCAATGAACGGTTTTAGAGCTTAGAGGCAAAGCCTCTTCCTCTGTGGACTTCAGAAGGATGTGTCAAAAGTCCTATTTATAGCGGCTGTGTCCTGGCGGCCCTAACCCGCCATCTCATCCTAATCACTGTAATCAGTTTAGTATAAGGTTGCGGGGCAAGCCCGCAATGACACGCTAAAGCGTTAGAACTTACTTTTGACACATCCCCCAAAAGAGAGCCTGCGGCAGGGGGACTTATTGTATAAAACGTATTTTTCAGGTCCAGAAGGCATCCGAAACAAAACAAATGTTAATCCGTTTTTTTGAGCTCAAAAATGCACTTTTTCCACTTTTCCGGGAGTTTTCCGCCATCACGACCGTCCTCTTTGCCATTGCGACCGTGCTAATCTTTGCGAGGTGCCGAGTGCACGGACCATTAGGACGGTCGCAATGGCGATTATGACCGTCTTCTTTTGAAAAACGACCGTCCTCACGGCAAAAAACCATGAAAATTTCCTTGGGATATTTGGAACGCCGTCCGTTTTATTTTGCTACAGGCGATTCTCCGGGAGTTAAGGTTTATCACTTTGCTTGTGTTTCCGGTTTTCGATAATCAAATTGTACGCTTTTGGGAATTGTCTCGGCACCTCATTTTGTCCGGTGTCAGCCGGACAAGTTAAAACCGTGAAAAGAGTCAATCCAAAATCGATCAACTTTTCGGATGAAATAGAAAAACAGCCCAAAAGGGGGGTTATTGTATTTCTCCCGATTTGCAGAAGATTCAGAATCCGCTAAAATATGAATTATTATACCAGGGTGGATGGGAAGTTTTTTTTAATGGAAAGAAGACCTTAGTTCTGGTAGGACTAAGACTTTTAAAGAGTACAAATAAGTCTCGTAAGGAATATTTCGGCTGTTTCAAGGCTTTATCGTTGTTTTCAGAGAGAAAAAGAGAGAATATATTTTGCAAGAATATCACTTTGGTTAATTTTAATATCATTTTTGAAAACAATTGGTAGTTTTATATCTCTAATTTTGCCACGGTAGCAAACAGAAGGTAAAAAAAGCCAGAGTCCTACCAGAACTAATTCAGTTGTCATTTTTAAATCATTTGCCTATGAAGAGATATAAAGAACGTGCTTAAACAGTTTCATTAAAGAGAGTTAGAGTAATTTATATTGTTAAATTAAATTTTAATATTATGATCAAATCGATATGCAACAGCCTATTACCTAAGGCTGTGTTATTATCAGTATTTTTAAGCCCCGGATATGTCATTTCAAAAACACATGCTGAGACATATCCTATCAACGGTATAGAACAGGCAGCCGGTAAAATAAGCGGCCGGGTAGTCGATGCAAAAGGGGAACCCATACCTGGTGCAAACATTGCAGTAAAAGGTACCACTATCGGTACTATTACAGATATGGATGGTAATTTTTCCATAGATGTTAATCCAAATCAAATACTTACAATCAGTTTCATCGGATACGAAACAAAAACCGTAACCGTAACCAATCAGAAAACATTAAATGTCGTTCTGAAAGAAAACGTAAATGAACTGGACGAACTCGTTGTCGTCAGTTACGGTACCCAGAAAAAGAGAGATTTGACAGGGTCCGTATCCAAAATTGATGCAGATGAATTGGAGAATCTTCCGGTAGGACAGTTTGCTCAAAAACTACAAGGCCAGATAGCTGGTGTGCAAATCAACCAGTCAACCGGACAGCCAGGTAAAGGTATGGGATTCCGTATTCGTGGGGCCGCCTCCATAAACGGTGGAAGTTCGCCTTTATTTGTTGTGGACGGAATTCCTGTCAACATGGATCTTAGTAGCATTAATCCGGATGAAATCGAAACATTTTCTATCCTAAAAGACGCCGCAGCAACCTCATTATATGGATCACGTGCAGCCAATGGCGTTGTGCTGATCACTACTAAAAGAGGAAAACAAGGTAAAACGCAGGTAGACGTCAACGCTACATTCGGTATTCAGACTTTGAATGGATTGAAAACTCCGGATGTTATGAACGGAGAAGAGTTTGCTCAATACAAAAAAGAATATTATGAAGATGCTGCCAGATATGAAGGTTATACCGGTGGCGTACCCGAGCAATATCAAAATCCGTCACAATATGGTGCAGGAACCAACTGGTATGACTTATTAACGCGCAACGCTGCCACACAAAACTATAGCGTCAGTGTTACAGCTAATAAAGACAAATTCAATACAGCCATCGTATTGGGTTATTTCCGTCAGGACGGTGTTATGTACAACTCTAATTTCGAGCGTTATTCCTTACGTGCAAATAATGATTATCAGGTTAATGACAGGCTGAAATTAGGTTTGAACATCGCTCCTACTCTACAGATCAAAAACAATCAGAATACAGACGGAGGTTGGCAAATACTAAGTGCGGCATTCCTGGCCGATCCGACCGTTAATCCGTATGATGAAAATGGAGATCCTATTCTTTCCTTAAATTCTCCGGGGATGTTTCCTCAGCCGAACTGGGTACGTGTTATACATGAAAAGACCAGTAGAACACAAGATTTGGCTTTGCTTAGCAACGCTTTCGCTGAATTGGATATTTGGGGTGGGATCAAATATAAATTCCAGGCTGGTTTCGATTTAGGAGCAAAGAACTATAGAGACTTCACTCCTTCAACAGCGGGTGGAGCCATGTTTACCGCTCCCCCACAGAAGGCAAGCGGCCAATATAATACCAATTTCCACTATAGCTGGACAATTGAAAACATGTTGATGTATAACCATAAATTCGGAGATCATAATATTGACGCTTTATTAGGTTATAGTGCCCAGAAGTATTCAAACGAATACAACCAATTAACAGCGACAGATTTCCCAAGTGACGATATCCCATGGATGGGAGCCGGCGCCACCAAAAACGGTGACAATAACATCGAACAATGGACTTTGGCCTCTGTCATCGCACGTGCGAACTATAGCTTCAAAGACCGTTACCTGCTGCAAGCCACATTCCGACGGGATGGTTGTTCTCGCTTCGGGACCGGTAATAAATATGCGAACTTCCCTTCTGTATCTGCCGGATGGATTGCTTCCGACGAGGCTTTTATGGAACCGGTGACAGATGTAATGAATTATCTGAAAATAAGAGCCAGTTATGGTTTAACCGGTAACTATAATATCGGTAACTACCGGTATATTGCAGGCGTAAGCACTTACAACTACGTTTTAGGCGGTGCGTTAGCTCCGGGAAAGGGATTAGGTAATTTAGGAAATAATGCTCTGACCTGGGAAGAAACAAAACAGTTGGACTTGGGTGTCGATCTCGGTTTCCTGAACGACCGCATCTACCTAATGTATGACTACTATAAAAAGAATGTGAACGGACTTTTGTATCAGGTAGATATCCCAAGGGCTTCCGGCTTCTCCAATATCTATTCCAACATCGGAGATTATAAGGCATGGGGACACGAAATTACGTTGCAATCCCGTAATCTTATCGGTGAATTCAAATGGACAACCAATCTGAATATCGCTTTCAACCGCAACGAAATAACCAAAATGGGAACAAACGATACTCCTAAAGGCGGATATTCCAACCAGGAAGATTTCAATCGTCTGGCCGTAGGTGAACCCATTGGTATATTTATGGGATATATATTCGACGGTGTATATATGACAGAAGAAGAGCTCAACAGCCAACCGAAACATGCATCTTCCGAAATCGGTACGGTCCGCATGAAGGATGTCAGCGGTCCTAATGGTGTTCCTGATGGCATAATCGATAATAATGACCGTGTAAAAATCGGTGATCCGAACCCGGATTTCATTTATGGTATGACAAATGAATTCTCCTGGAAAAACTTCGACCTGAGCATTTTGATCAGCGGACAAGTAGGCGGTGACGTTATCAACTCGAACTACGAACATACACTGAATATCGACGGATGCTTTAACGTTCTCAAGCAAGTTGCTAACCGTTGGCGTTCACCGGAAAATCCGGGCGACGGACTTGTTCCAAGAACAAAAGCAGGTACGACTGAATTGTTCCGTTTCAACAATAGCAGTTGGGTGTACGATGCTTCTTACCTAACGATCAAGAATATAACATTAGGATATACAATTCCTATCAAACCGAGCCAGTATCTCTCTAAGCTCCGCGTATATGTGACAGCCCAGCAATTGGCGACATTCACCAAATATCCTGGTATGAACCCGGAAATTGCGATGAACGAGGACATGGGATGGAGCGGACTGGGAGTTGACCGTACGACTTATCCGGTTCCGAGAACATTCAGCATCGGATGTAATATCTCATTCTGACAGGAATATAAATTATAAACTTAAAACGAAAGATCATGAAAAAGATATTTAGTTTAGTCGTTGCATTGTTAACTCTGGCTTCTTGTTCGGAAGATTTTCTGAACCTGACTCCTCAATACTATCCAAACGATGCAACTTTCTTCAAGACCCAGGAGCAGTTTACCCAAGCGGTAAACGGAGCATATTCCGCTTTGCGGGGAGTTTCTGCAAGACAGGGATATCTGATGGGAGAAATGCGTTCCGACAATACGCACTATACCCGTTACAAAGCAGACCGAGGTATTCATATCGTCTATCGTGAAAACATAGCAGACTTTATCGTTGACGACCAAAATCAATGGACAAACGAAATGTATTATGCATGTTACACCGGCATCTCGAGAGCTAACACCATTTTGAACCGTATTGAAGGAACAAGTTTTCCTGAAGATTTCAAAAACAAAACGATCGGAGAAGCTAAATTCATCCGTGCATTTATGTACTTCCAACTGGTACAATGCTACGGAGACGTCCCTCTGCATTTAGAAGAAGTGACAGGATCCGATAACGCGTTCTTACCCCGTTCTTCGGTAAACGATGTATATGCCGCAATCATTAATGATGTGAAAGATGCGATCGAAAAACTCCCGACTGTAAAGTTCCCGCAAAACGGAGCTGCGACCCAGGGAGCAGCAAAGATGTTGTATGCCTATGTCCTGATGACAAAGCCCGACAAAGACTATGCAACAGCAGAAGGACAGTTAAAAGAAATCATGAATATGGGATATGAACTGCTCCCCGACTATGCAGACATATACGATACATCCAAAAAGAACGGAAAAGAATCGATCTTTGAAATTCAATACCAGATGGGCGACCAGGGACAGCAAAGCGACTGGCTGTACTATTTCATTCCGAAAACAACTAATGCGGAAATCATTACAGGCGTTCCCGATTGCAGTACGTTGCTGACAGGCGGCTGGAATGTCCCGACACCGGAAATGATCGCTTCTTACGAACCAGGCGATCTCCGTGTAGATCCTTCTATTGCCGTAGCCGTCGGAACCCTCGATGCGGCTAATGCATTGGTCGTAGCTGATGTTCTAAAAATTGGAGATCCGAAAATCAACGATTATCCCGCTTCTTATCCGTTCATCAATAAGTATCGTCACGGACACTCGAAAATAGAGAATACAGACGACAACTGGCCGGTTTACCGCTATGCAGACTGCTTGTTACTATTGGCCGAATGCATGGTAGAACAAGGCCGCGCCGGCGATGCAGTACCCTATGTCAATCAAGTACGTGCCCGTGCCGGATTACCGGCAGTTACGACGGTCAATGCTGATGTGGTGGCCAACGAACGCCGCCATGAACTGGCATTTGAGAACCACCGCTGGTACGACTTGTTGAGAACAGGTAAGGCTATCGAAGTGATGACTGCTTACGGAAAATACATCAAAACGGTCGACACCGAACTTCCGGATCGCACTTATCAGATAAAACCGGAGTATCTGCTTTATCCGATTCCTTACAATGAATTGCAATTAAACGATCAGCTTAAGCAAAATCCTGGTTATTAATATTCACATTAACAAAAAGACCTTTACTTTTGTAGTGAAGGTCTTTTTTTACTATTATCACCATGAATACACAACACATTATCAGAAACTTTATGTTTGCCATAGCAGGAGGCCTGCTATCTCTCGGTGCGACCGGTTGCAAGGACAACAAGGTTGAAACGGCAGACAACTTCGCAACATTGGAAGCACAGTTCGCCGACCCTTCGTCCGAGTACCGCACAGCCCCCTTTATGGTGTGGAACGGGAAAGTCACGGAAGCCGAGATAGACCGTATGCTGAAGGAATTTAAAGACGCCGGTTGCGGAGGGGCCTTCATCCATCCCCGTCCGGGACTGATCACCGAATATATGTCCGACGAATGGTATTCCCTTTTCCGCCATGCCGTAGACAAAGGGAAAGAGATGGGACTGGACATCTGGATATATGACGAGAACTCCTACCCGAGCGGCTTTGCCGGCGGACATGTGCCGGAAGAAATGCCCGAATCATACAACCAGGGGCAGGGACTTGTCCTGACGAAAGCGGACCTGCTGCCGGACAAAACGGACGAGTATTTCATCATCCTGAAAAAGGAAGGGGACAAATGGACCGACATCACACAGACGTTAGGCGCATACAAAAAAGCAAAAGGGGAATATTATCTCTACAAAAAGACCTCTCTGGGAAAATCGGACTGGTATGGCGGTTACTCCTACGTCGACCTGCTTGTGCCCGGCGTCACCGAGAAGTTCATCGATGTCACGATGAAAGGATACGAGAAAACGATTAAAGAGGAATTCGGGAAATCCGTTTTCGGCGTCTTCTCCGATGAGCCTAACATCAGCAGTCCGGGCGGCCTGCGCTGGACTCCCGACCTGTTCGAGGTATTCCAAAAGCAATGGGGATACGATCTTCTCCCGCTCCTTCCGCTCCTCAACGAAGAGACAGGCAACTGGAAACAGGTGCGCCACAACTATATGGAAACGCTGTTGCAGATGTTCGTCGACCGCTGGTCCAAGCCCTGGCACAACTATTGCGAGGCCAATAACCTGAAATGGACAGGCCATTACTGGGAACACGGCTGGCCACAGATGAACGACGGCCCCGACAACATGGCGATGTACGCCTGGCATCAGGTCCCGGCAATCGACATGCTTTTCAACCAGTTCAACGAAACCAGTCCGCAAGCGCAGTTCGGAAATATCCGGGCCGTAAAGGAATTACGCAGTGCCGCCAACCAGACGGGACGCTCACGCACGCTCAGCGAAACCTATGGCGGCGGCGGATGGGACGAAACGTTCAAAGACTTCAAACGGTTGGGCGACTGGGAATATGTCTTAGGCGTAAACTTCATGAACCAGCACCTGGCGCACATGACACTGACAGGGGCGCGCAAATACGACTATCCGCCCGTCTTCACCTATCATTCCCCCTGGTGGTCGAACTACCGCGAGCTGAACGACTACTACGGACGCCTCTCGTTAGTCATGAGCAAAGGCATCCAGAAGAACGATATCCTGGTACTGGAACCCAACTCGACACTGTGGAGCTACTACGTCCATGCCGGAAGTTCCCCGAAACTGATGGAGATAGGGACCGCATTCCAGGCGTTTGTAACGACTTTGGAAAAGAATCAGGTGGAATATGACCTCGGTTCCGAAAACATCATCAAAGACCAGGGAAAGGTCGAAAACGGCCGTTTCATCGTGGGCAAGGCATCCTATTCGACACTTGTCCTGCCCCCAATGATGGAAACAGTGAACAAACCGACCTTCGACCTCCTCAGCCGGTTCGTCGAACAGGGAGGTAAGATCGTTGCCTTCTCCTCTCCCACCCGGATAGACGGAGCAGTCGACAACGGACTGTCGGAACTGCTTTCCAAGGCAGCCGTTACCACACTTCCCGGATTGTCCCGGGATGTGATCGGCAAGTATTTCTCTTCCGATAAGTTCCGGATCAGCTTCAACGGTGGTAACCTGTACCACCAGCGCCGCCTGTTTGCAGACGGGGAATTGCTTTTCCTTGTCAACTCTTCGATGGACGAAGCCGTCAACGGAATGCTTTCGATACCGGGTAAAGCCGTTCTGGAAATGGATGCTTTAAGCGGTGAAATTTATACATATCCGTCTTCAAAAGAGGGGGACAAGCAAAACGTATCCTTTACGATTGAACCGGCGGGAAGCCTTCTGCTCTACTGCCCTTCCAAGCGTGCAGGGAACTATCCGGCACGCCCTCAGAAAGCAGGGAACAGTCCGCTTACGGCAACCGGCCAGACCGTTGTCAGCCGCCTGAAAGACAATGCACTGACAATCGACTTCTGCGACGTGACAGTAAAAGGGCAAACGCATAAGAAAGTGCACTTCTCACAGGCCGCCGACATCGCTTTCAAGGCGCATGGATTCGCGAACGGCAATCCCTGGAACACCTCCGTCCAATACAAACGGAACATTCTGGATCGCGACAACTTCAAGGATGGCGGTTTTACGGCTTCCTATCATTTCACGGTAAACGATGCATTCGACTATTCCGGAATGAAGCTCGTGGCCGAACGTCCCGAACTGTTCACCGTCAAAGTAAACGGCAGCACCGTCAAAGCCATTCCGGGCGAATGGTGGCTGGACCGCTCCTTCGGTGTCTACCCGATCGGCGAGTTAGTGAAGAAAGGCAATAATACGGTCGAGCTCAGCATCAGCCCGATGAGCATCTTTGCGGAGATAGAACCTGTCTACATCACCGGAAACTTCTCGGTAGTACCCGAAAAAGAAGGATGGAGCATCAGTACCCCGCAAACATCTTTCACATTAGGCAGCTGGAAAGAACAGCAACAGCCGTTCTACTCCTGGGATATGAGCTATAGCAAGAACTATACCGTAAACAACCTGACAGGACGGTATGCCGTCAAACTGAACAAGTGGAGCGGCACGGTTGCCGAAGTATATGTCAACGGACAAAAGGCCGGTATCATCGCTTTCGACCCCTGGCAGTTGGATGTTACGCCCTATCTGAAAGAGGGAGACAACAACATCGACGTGCATGTGATCGGCAGCCTGAAGAACCTGTTAGGCCCGCATTACAAGAATCCGGCTCCCGGCTTAGCTTCGCCCTGGCACTGGAAAAACGTAAACAAACCGATACCCGGAAACGAATATCAGATGATGGACTACGGGTTGAAGGAAGATTTCGAATTAATACATTAACAAAGTCAGTACCATGAAAACGAAACCATTTAGCATTTGTATCCTGTTCATCCTCTTTCCGGTCCTTTTACAGGCGACGGGTACTCATTCCGTGTACAACCTGCGGTGCGAACATGAGGAAGAGCCGTTGGGAATCGAAACACCTCAGCCCCGCTTCAGCTGGCAGATACAGGCACAAGAACGTAACTTCGAGCAATCGGCCTGGCAGATACTCGTAGCCGACTCGCCGGAAAAGCTGCAAGCCGGTGACGGGAATATCTGGGACAGCGGGAAAAACAACTCCTCATCCTCCGTTCTTGTCCCCTTCAACGGGAAGGAACTGAAAGCCGGACAAGTATATTACTGGAAAGTAAAAAGCTGGGATAAAGAAGGAAATCCCTCGCCCTGGAGCCTGATCCACCGGTTCGGCATGGGGCTTCTTTCGGAGAATGACTGGAACAATGCTAAATGGATCACATGGGAAAAAGACAGGAAAGATGAAATAATCACGACCGGATTGCACGGCCTGACCAACGTGGACCGCGCCCTGAAAGGGAAAAAGACCGGCATGTACCGGCTGCCACAGTTCCGGAAAGAGTTTGCAGTCCAAAAGCCGGTGAAGCGGGCGGTCGCATACGTTTCCGGACTCGGACATTTCGATATGTTCCTCAACGGGGATAAGGTCGGCAACAATTTCCTCGATCCGGGATGGACGAAGTATGACAAATGCGCCCTATATGTCTCCTTCGATATTACCGGGCAGTTGCAGCAGGGACAGAACGCAGTCGGCGTCATGCTCGGAAACGGCTTTTTCAACATCCCGCGTGAACGCTATTTCAAACTGCTCGCCTCTTACGGCGCGCCCCGCCTGCTTATGAAAATACAAATAGACTATGCAGACGGCAGCACGCAGACTGTCGTAACCGGTACGGACTGGAAAGCGACGGAAAGCCCCGTCACCTACAGCAGCATTTACGGCGGCGAAGACTACGACGCCAACAAGGAACAGGCCGGCTGGATGCAACCCGGTTTCGACGACCATTCCTGGGATAAAGCCTTAGACACGGGCTGGAAAACGCGGCTTCTCTCCCAACGCTCCGCACCACTGACCGTACGTGACCGGATTCCGACTGTCCGCCTTTTCAAAAACCGGAAGGGACAGTGGGTATATGATTTAGGACAGAACCTCTCCGGCATCGTGCATCTCTCCCTGAACGCCCGGAAGGCGCAACCGGTCAAACTCTATCCCGCTGAACTGCTGAACCCGGACAGTACCGTCAACCAGAGTGCGAGCGGCGCCCCGTTCTGGTTCGGCTACACCCCGAAAGGGAACGGCGCGGAAAGCTGGCAGCCCCGGTTCACTTACTATGGCTTCCGCTACGTACAGGTGGAAGGGGCCGTCCCAGCCGGACAACCCAACCCGGACGGACTGCCTGAAATCACAGAGATTACGGGCCTTCATACCTGCAACTCGGCGGAAAACGCCGGTAGCTTCCATTGCTCAAAACCTTTGTTCAACCAGACGTACGAACTGATCGACTGGGCGATCCGCAGCAATATGGCAAGCGTGTTGACCGACTGTCCGCACCGCGAGAAGTTGGGCTGGTTGGAGGAGGCGCATCTGATGCAATATTCCGTACAATACCGCTACAACCTGGCACGCCTGTATGAAAAGACATTCAACGATATGCGCTCCACGCAGGCCGCCAATGGCATGATACCGACTATCGCCCCCGAACTGGTCGAGTTTGAAGGCGGCTTCAAGGACACGCCGGAATGGGGAAGCACGTTCATCATCAGCCCCTGGTATATCTACCAATGGTATGGCGACACGCGCCTGATCGAGACCTATTATCCGGATATGCAGCGGTACATCGACTACCTGTCTTCAAAAGCCGACGACCATATTATCGCCTACGGCTTAGGAGACTGGTTCGACATCGGCCCCAAAAGCCCGGGAGAGGCACAACTGACTTCAAACGGCGTCACGGCTACCGCCATTTACTATTACGACGTCACGCTGATGGAAAAGATGGCCAATCTTTTAGGCAAGCCGGAAGACGCCCGCCAATACAGCGAGCTGGCCGCCCGGATCAAACAAGCCTTCAACCGGACTTTCTGGAACCCGTCGACCCGCAAGTACGACCGCGACAGCCAGGCGGCAAACGCCGTCGCCCTCTATATGGGGCTGACCACTCCGGAAAACAGGCAACAGGTGTTCAATAACCTGATCGCCGATATACGCAGCCGGAACAATGCCCTGACGGCAGGCGATGTAGGCTACCGTTACGTGCTGCGTGCCCTCGAAGCAGGCGGCGCGTCGGATGTGATCTACGACATGAACTGCAAATACGACACGCCGGGATACGGCTGGCAACTGGCGCACGGGGCGACCGCCCTCACCGAATCGTGGCAAGCATACGGGTTTGTCTCCAACAACCATTTTATGTTAGGCCACCTGATGGAATGGTTGTTCAGCGGGCTGGGCGGCATCCGCCAGCAGGAGGATTCGTTCGGATTCAAGCATATCGTCATCAAGCCCGAACCGGTCGGCGATGTCCGCGAGGCAAACGCATCTTATGAGTCGCCCTACGGACGGATCGTCTCGGACTGGAAAGACAACGAAAAAGAGTTTACGATCCGGGTGGAAGTGCCTGCAAACAGCCGGGCATCCGTCTATCTCCCGTCCGCAGACGCCGGACAGATAACGGAAAGCGACATCCGCCTGCAGGATATTCCCGGTATCGAGTACCGGAAAGAAGGGAACAAATACATCGTGATAACGGTCGGTTCCGGGATTTATACTTTTCATGCAAAGAAAACATAACGATATAAAGACATGATGAACACAGCAGAAAAGAAAGTAAAAGTAGGTTTAATCGGAGTCGGACTGTGCACCTATTGGGATCAGTTCGAGGGGCTGCTTCCCCGGTTAACAGGTTACCAACAAGAGATCGGCAACCGGATATCGGACCTGCAGGCTATCGTTGTCGACGGCGGCATGGTGGACACGCCCGAAAAGGCGATCCGTGCGGCGGAAGAACTGAAAAGCGAGGAGATCGAAATCCTCTTTATCTTCATCTCCACATATGCCCTTTCATCGACGGTCCTTCCCATAGCCCAGCGCATTAAAACGCCGGTTATCCTCTTAAACCTCCAACCCGTAGCGGCGATAGACTACGACTATATCAACGGATTGGGCGACAGGGGGAAAATGACCGGCGAATGGCTGGCTCATTGCCAGGCCTGCTCCACTCCGGAGTTTGCCTGCGTGTTCAACCGGGCGGGCCTCAAATATGATATCATAACGGGATACCTCCGGGAACCGGCAGTCTGGAAAGAAATAGAGAACTGGATCGATGCCGCCCGGGCCGTACGGGGAATGCGCAACAACCGGATGGGAATCCTCGGACACTATTACGGCGGAATGCTGGACGTCTACACCGACACCACCCTCCAATCGACTACCTTCGGCACCCATATCGAGCTGTTGGAGATGTGCGAGTTGAAGGCTTATCGCGATCAGGTGACCGAAGAAGAGCTAAAAGCAAAGCGGCAGGAATTCCGTACGATGTTCGAAGTCGATCCCAACTGCGAAGAGTATGAACTGGACCGTGCCGCCCGGACATCAGTCGCCCTCGACAAGTTAGTCGAAGCGCACCGCCTCGGTTCGATGGCTTATTACTACGAAGGATGGCAGGGCAATGATTACGAGCATATCGTCACGTCGGTCATTGCCGGAAACACGCTGCTCACAGGGCGCGACATCCCTGTTGCCGGAGAATGCGAAGTAAAGAACGTACAAGCAATGAAAATAATGTCCCTTTTAGGAGCAGGCGGTTCTTTCTCCGAACCGTATGCGATGGACTTTAACGATGATGTTGTCTTGTGGGGACACGACGGTCCCGCCCATTTTGCCATCGCGGAAGGAAAAGTAAGCCTCGTCCCCTTGCCCATCTATCATGGCAAGCCGGGCAAAGGTTTGTCTATCCAGATGCGGGTCAAACAGGGTCCCGTCACCTTCCTTTCCGTATGCGAAGGGAAAGAGGGCGTTTTCCTCCTCGCGGCAGAAGGAGAATCGGTCGACGGCCCTACCCTGCAAATAGGAAACACGAACAGCCGCTACCACTTCAGTTGCGGGGCACGCGCCTTTATGGACAACTGGAGCAAAGCCGGCCCCTCCCACCATTGTGCCATCGGCATCGGACACATAGCCGACAAGCTGACAAAAATTGCTTTCCTGTTAGATATTCCGATCGTACGGATTTGCTGAAAAGAGACAGGAAGAAGCTCCGCCGGTTACAAAATGATACATTCCCTTACTGCTCTATCTTCAGAGAGACGGGACCTAACAAGCCACTGTCTCTTAGGGGAGCATCTTTTTCCGGCCATTTCAAGACCCAGGTCTTTCGTTCAGCTTCCGGACGGTTTACATCGTAGACAAGACGGTTGAACCAGGTATTCGTAACTTTCACGACCAATGTGTTTTTCCCTTTCTTCAGATAAGAGGTAACATCCATCTCGTAAGGCATAGTCCAGGCAACGCCTACCTTTTGTCCGTTCAGATAGACTTCGGCAATCCGCTGCACATCGCCTAAGTCGAGCCGATAGGTCCGGTTCTTATCTATTTTTTTAACTTCAAACTGAGTGGAATAGGTGGCCGTACCGGAGAAGGCTTTCCCTTCCGCCGGAATGTCCAGGTCTTTCCAGGATTTCAATACGGGAAGGGAGATGGAAGCCGGTGCTCCCCAGCCCTCCGGAAAACGGAGTTTCCAAGGACCATTTAAAGGCAAGGTGGATACAAGCTGCCGTTCCCGAAGCTCCTGTACCGGACTGCCGGGCGCATTGAAAACGAGAAAACAAGAGCCGGACTGAGGCAAATCTAACTGAACCTGTGTCCTGCCATCGACCGACCGGACAGGGATATCATTCATTTCACCGTTTACCGGATTCCATAACTGGACGTTCCCGCTTACACGGAAATCCAAGGTGCCTTTAAAGCCTTTCCCCTTCGGCGCACAGACATAATACCAGTCCGTATCGCCTGCCCGGCGATGCGACCACAAAGCGTCGGTCTGTCTGACATCCGGCTGAAGATTCAGTGCTGCCAGGCTCTTGTCGAGCGGCATACCCGAAACGATCCGGCCTTTTCCGATTGTATGGATGCCGGGAGCGGTCCAGATCCGGCGGACGGCTTTATTCAACCGGTCGGAAGCCTCTTTGCCACCCATCAGGGTAGCCAATCCGGCAGGAGCGTCACCGATGACAGTCGCTCCGGCGTCGATCAGGGCATACAGTTTTTCCACCGTTTCAGGCAACATACGGGTCGTCTCGGGCAACCACAAAACACTGTAGCTGATCCCCTCCGGCGTAACGATACGTCCGTCCCGGACAGACAAGCGGCTCAACAGGACATCCGTATTGCAGTAATCATATTTGAAACCTGCCGGAAAAGGGAACTCCTGGTTCGGTTTATGGTCTATCTCATCTCCCAGATACCACAGGACATCGGAAACCGGTTTTCCCCGCTCCAGCAAATACCCGCATCTTGCCAGATAGGTAGTGAAGTCAGGCATGTATTTCCACCAGGTCTGCCCGCGCAGGAAAGGCGTACCGATACCGGCCCCCGAAAACGAAGTGCCGGGAGGCAGGAAGCCGACCTGCGGGTTGTGCGTATAGGTATGGAAGATCAGGTGCGTCACCCCTTCTATGCTATTTACGTTCGCCACTTCCTTCAACATCGGGAACGATTCGTCCCAGGTATGGCTGAAAGAGGTAAAGGCCTCGGCTGCCACACGCGGTTTGCCGTAGATACGGGCGGCGGAAGCGGCGGGTTTAATCGGTTTAAAGTTCAGCGAACCGACATAGTTTTCGGTCATCGGTTGCCAGAATTCACACATGGGGACATCCGCATATTTATAATATTCGAGGATATCTGCCGGGAATACATCTCCGCCCGCCGTCTCATACGAAATGGACATACCCTGCTCTTTCGCCCTGTTGGCCATGTTGCCAAAGAAATTATCCACAAACAGGCCGTTGATTACCTGCCTCCAGTCGTTCAGGAAGCGGGTGGTCGTTTCCGGATCGTCGACCACATAACCGAAAAGGGCCGGCAGCCATTTCCGCAGCGGGTAACGGGTTCTCTTCTCAAACTCCTCCTCCATACGGGCGGTCCAGGTTTGCGTCCTGCATTCCCAGCTATCGAAAAGGACGCCTTTCAGCAGACCGCCGGCCAACGGACCGTTGGAGAGCCTTCCCAGGTATCCGTCAAACTGTGCGTTGGAACCATCCAAAGAGAACTTGTCGCATTCCCAGCCGGTTCCTTCCGCCGGTGCAGGGCCGTTCTTCATTCCCGTATTGACATGTCCCACCCGCAGGATCGTCCACTTGCCGGCAGGCGCTTCCCATTCCAAAAGACCGTCGGCATTCATCTTGCCGGTGAGGTCATAGATTTGATCCGTATGCAGGTAAGCGTCATCGGCATAGCGGATGGCATCTCCTTTCCGTTCCATCGTACGTAATGTCCACGCCGCTTCCGACTCCCAGTTGTTCTTGCGGGCTGCCGAGAACAGGCGTAAGGATTGCAACGCCATATCATGTTTATTTACGATGCTGATGCGGTATTTCTTCGCCCCCTTTACTTCCTTGCATGAGAGAGAAATCGTCCGGTCGTCCTGCCAGTTGCTTTGCGGCATTTCGGTATTCAGGACCTCGACGCTCCCTCCTTCCGGCATGACAGCTTCCATTTTCAGGCTGACTCCCGGCTCGAAACACCAGCTATGGTTCATTTGCCGGACGGAAGACAATTCGATTGTCCGGACAACAGTCTCCTCCGGATAGGCTATTTCCAGCCAGTAAGGGCCATTGGCGGCGGGAGACAGGTTCAACGGCTTCTCAGCCTTTCCCTGCAAATAATCCGTCCAGTTGCATTCCACATTACTGGTGATCCCGTCCGCCTGTAACGGTTCGCCCGTATCGCCATCCGGAGTCGGGAAAGCCAGGACAACCACATCCCGGTAGTCCCGCCAGTCTTCTCCGCTCGGTTGTGGTACGGGGAGCTGCTTATGTAAAGCGCCTGCCGTCACGTCCGTCCGGCTCCAAACCAAATGGCGCATGGCATTTTCCGGCTTAATCCAGGGACCGCCGGCCATTGCCCATCCCGGACAACCCTGCATCGTAAACCGCAATCCCAACCGTTTGCACTCCTCGGCGGTATGCTTAACCGCATGATCCCACAAAGGACTCAGGCAGGCAATTTGGGAATCCGTTCCCGGCCAGACAGTACCGAATTGCCCATGAAACAGCTGTATCCCGGAAAAACCGGCTGCGGCAATCGCTTCCAGATCGGCGGTGATACCTTTTAAGGAAACATTTCCACCGATATAATGGAACCATGTCTCCGGATAGAAAACTTT
This sequence comes from Parabacteroides sp. AF17-28, assembly GCF_003479205.1. NCBI lineage: Bacteria > Pseudomonadati > Bacteroidota > Bacteroidia > Bacteroidales > Tannerellaceae > Parabacteroides > Parabacteroides sp. AF17-28. Next base: position 17,751 of record NZ_QUGV01000030.1, read on the forward strand.
ATCGGGAGCAGAAAAGGCTGCTTTATCCGCTTCTCCGAAAGGCTTATCCAGAACCTCCGGTGAAGGGACCACAGGAACCTGCGCACTCAGGATGCACACAGACAACAATAAGAAAGCGGTGTACAGCAAGCGCCGTACCGGGTGAAGTTTTTCCATATCTGATTATCTTATTAAATTATATATTCGAGAACAAAGCACGCGTCATCACTTCCCGGTGATGATCCTCCGTATCTCGCTCAACTTGTTCAATGCTTCCAAAGGAGTCAGATTGTTTACGTCCAGATTCTTGATCTCGTCACGCACCTGGCTGAGGACAGGGTCGTCGAGCTGGAAGAAGCTCAACTGGTAGCCGTCGGCCGACGAGGCGATTCCTTTGACCGGTTTGCTCTTGATGCCTTTGCGCTTTTCCGTGGCAATGCCTTCCTGACGGTTTTCCGTTTCGAGTTGTTTCAGTATCTCATTGGAACGTTTCACGATACTCTTCGGCATACCTGCCATCTTGGCCACATGGATACCGAAACTGTGTTCGCTTCCGCCGGGAATCAGCTTCCGCAGGAAGATCACTTTGTTGTTTACCTCCTTCACCGAGACATTGTAGTTCTTGATGCGCTTGAAAGAGGACTCCATCTCGTTCAGTTCGTGATAATGCGTGGCAAAAAGCGTTTTTGCACGGGCGTTCGGATGCTCGTGGATATATTCTACGATCGCCCAGGCAATGGAGATACCGTCGTATGTACTGGTTCCGCGTCCCAACTCGTCGAAAAGGACAAGGCTGCGGGAAGACATATTGTTGAGGATATCCGAAGCCTCGTTCATCTCCACCATAAAGGTAGACTCGCCGACCGATATGTTATCCGAAGCGCCGACACGAGTGAATATCTTATCCACAATCCCGATATGGGCACATTCAGCAGGGACAAAACAACCGATCTGGGACATCAGTGTGATCAGTGCCGTCTGGCGGAGCAGGGCGGACTTACCGGCCATATTCGGCCCGGTGATAATAATAATTTGCTGCTTTTCGTCATCCAAATAGACGTCGTTCGCGATATAAGGCTCTCCGATCGGCAACTGCTTCTCAATGACCGGGTGGCGGCCGGCCTTAATATCGATCACCTGCGAATCGTTCACGTCCGGCCGTATATAGCGGTTGCTCTCGGCCACCTTGGCAAACGAAAGGAGGCAGTCTAAACGCCCGATCAGGTTCGCATTTATCTGGATGGGCGGGATATATTCGGAAAGGCAGAGCACCAGTTCGTTAAAGAGACGCCCTTCCAGGGAAAGTATCTTTTCTTCCGCGCCTAATATCTTTTCTTCGTATTCTTTCAGTTCTTCGGTAATGTAGCGTTCGGCATTGACCAGCGTCTGCTTGCGGATCCATTCGGCAGGGACTTTGTCCTTGTAGGCATTGCGCACTTCGATGTAGTAACCGAACACGTTGTTGAAGCCTATTTTAAGGCTCGATATACCTGTCAGTTCTATTTCGCGTTGCTGTACCTTCAGCAGATAGTCTTTTCCTGAATAGGCGACGGCGCGCAGGTCGTCGAGTTCGGCATTGACCCCTGTTGCAATCACTCCGCCACGGTTCAGCAGGGAGGGCGGGTCGTTATTGATTTCCTTCTCGATCCGGTCGCGAATCAGCGCACAGGCATTCAGTTGTTCGCCGATCCGGCAAAGGCTCGGTTCATCGCTCGCCATGCAAGCTTCCTTGATCGGCTCGATAGCGCGGAGGGCTACTTTCAACTGTACCACCTCGCGGGGTGATACGCGGCCGACAGCCACTTTGGAGATGATACGTTCCAGGTCTCCTATCTGCTCCAACTTCTCCTCCAACAGTTCTTTTACTTCGGGATGACGGAAGAAGTATTCCACCACATCCTGGCGTTCATGGATTGGCTTGACATCCTTCAAAGGGAAAAGTATCCAACGGCGCAGCATACGCGAACCCATCGGCGAAACAGTCTTATCTAAGACATCCAGCAGGCTGGTTCCTTCCTCGTTCATCGTACCGACCAGTTCCAGGCTGCGGACGGTAAACTTGTCCAAGCGGACGTAACGGTCTTCTTCGATACGGGAAAGGGATGTGATATGCGATATATGTGTATGCTGCGTCTGGTCCAGGTAATGCAGGATAGCGCCCGAGGCGACGACTCCCAATTTCAGATGCTGCACCCCGAAACCTTTCAGGTTCTTCGTCTCAAAATGTTTCAGCAGGCGGTCGTTAGCCGTTTCCGGCGTAAACACCCAGTCGTCCAGCTCGAAAATAAAGAAGCGGGGACCGAAAGCCTCCTCAAAACGTTTGCGGCTGCCCCGCTCGACCAGTACTTCTTTCGGAGAGAAGTTGTTCAGCAGCTTATCGACATAGTCGACCGTACCTTCGGCGGTCAGGAACTCACCGGTAGAGATGTCGAGAAAAGCAATCCCGCATATATCTTTGCCGAAATGGATCGCGGCAAGAAAATTGTTTTCTTTATGGTTGAGGATATTATCGTTAATGGAAACACCCGGAGTCACCAGTTCGGTGATACCGCGCTTCACCAACTTTTTCGTCAGTTTCGGATCTTCCAACTGGTCGCAGATAGCAACACGTTTACCGGCACGGACCAGTTTGGGCAGATAGCTGTCGAGCGCATGATGCGGGAAACCGGCCATTTCAACCGTCTGTCCCGGTCCGTTCGCCTTCTTCGTCTGTACGATACCCAGTATTTCGGCTCCGGTCACGGCATCTTCGCCATACATTTCGTAAAAGTCGCCTACACGGAATAGCAGGATTGCATCGGGGTGTTTCGCCTTTATATCGAAATACTGCTTCATCAGGGGAGTTTCAACTATCTTAGCCACTGTTATAATCTTTTTATGAGTTCAACCGTACAAAGGTACTATTTTTCACCTATCAAAAAATCTGCGGATTGCATTTTCATTCACAAAGACACCTTCCGAACCGGCAATCCCGATCGTGTCCATCAGCACGGACAGGCCTTCAAAACCATCGGCATCCTTTTCAATCAGCTTCTGATATGCTTCTGAGACAGACCGTGCATCCTTGTCCGCCGGTTTCACCTTAAACGTTCCCAAGTAATAGTTTCCCGAAAACACATCGTTCGTCGACTTCGTAAAATTGAATGTACTTGCCTCCTGTGTATAAAAGATGTTTCCCTGCACAAAAGTACTGTCGGAATAGCCGCCCCACGAGTCGGAAGTAATCATGCTGCGGTCGGCTTCTTTCGTCGCCCTCCTATTTGCATGGATAATGTTATGGCTGATCGTCGTGTTCTTCACCGGACCGGCTATATGAATGGAAGGAGAAAACATACCGGCACGCGTCGGCCGGGTACGGCGTCCGTCGTTAATACTGATATTATAACGGATAACAGTACCGACATTCCCGGCATTGAACGTGGCGGGAGATTCACCGGAGTTACAAATCAAAACCATACCGCCGTCATTGTCGTGACTGTAATTATACTGGATAAGCGTATTCCGGCAGTTCCAATCCGAATCGAATCCTTGCGCATCCCAGGGTGCTTTATGGTCGCTCACCTCGTTAAACTGAATGACCGTATTGTCGCAGCTCCAGGGCCAGATGCCGGCAGCCGCTTCCGAATCAGGAAGAATGGCGGGACAGTTGCGCATTACGTTGTGTTCGATCAGCGTGCTGTCACATCCGATCGGAACGATACCGTCGCCCGGCACCTCCTCTATCAGGTTATTGCGGACAATCGTATGTTTGCTCGGATGCCAGTTTTCCCGGCTGCTATAGCCGGACCAGATCATCGCATTGCGGGCACAGCGCAGGATATGGCAATTCTCGATCGTCAGGCTGTCGAATACGGAGATAATATCCTTTCCACCATTGACGATCAGGATACCGCTACCACCTCCTTCTTCTTTGACCAGCGAGCCGTTCACATCCCGTACGTCCACACCGTCCACCACTATATTTCTGGAAACTCCGTAATCCCGGCATTCTATCTTCAGTCCCGTACGGTGCGGACGGCGTTCCTTTCCCGTATTCACAATTGCGATATTCCGGAGCGTCAGGTAATCCGAATTGAAAATGCGGACAGCGTACAAGGATGTATCATTTCCTACGATGCAAGGTTTATCGCCTTCTCCGTATGCTTCAACGTAAATCCGGTTATCCGGCGTCCCCTGTCCCGATATTTCGAGTTCTCCTGTAAAGGTTCCGCCTCTTTTCAGCCGTATCCTGTCACCGGGCTTCAACTCGACATACCGGAGTCCGGAAAGACTTTTCCAGGCGGTCGCTTCCGTCAGCCCGCTTTGGCAGTCATCTCCGTTTACGGCATCCAGATAGTAAGAAGATCCGGTTTGCTTCGAGCAACTCATCCACAAAAGGGAAAGAAGAATAGAGAAAAAACAAATTATCTTTTTCATGATATTCAGTTAGATTTTACGCTCAAAGATAGTTATTCTTTATAAAAGATATAACTTTGTAACCATTCAAACAAAAAACATAATATCATGAAACAAGCTATTTTAATCTCAACCGGTATCCTGTTGACAGCTCCTTTCATCCATGCCGAAAAGAATAAGGATAAGAAACCGAACGTTGTCTTTATCCTGGCCGATGACCTGGGCTATGGCGATCTAAGTTGCTACGGGCAGGAAAAGTTCGAAACTCCCAACATCGATAAGCTGGCACAAAACGGAATGCGTTTCACGCAATGTTATTCGGGAACGACCGTCAGCGCCCCTTCCCGCTCCTGCCTGTTGACCGGTACGCATAGCGGACACACGCCTGTCCGCGGAAACCTTGAACTCGATCCGGAAGGACAGTTCCCGCTCCCGGCAGACGCCCGCACCATCTTCCAGGTGATGAAAGAGGCCGGTTACAAGACTTCCGCTTTCGGTAAATGGGGATTGGGTTTTATCGGTTCGACCGGTGATCCGAAGAATCAAGGATGCGACACTTTCTACGGATATAACTGCCAGTTGCTGGCACACAGCTATTACCCCGACCATCTTTGGGACAACGACAAACGGGTGGAACTGACAGACAACAACCTGAATGTACAATACGGAAAAGGAACCTATTCGCAAGACCTTATCCACGGGAAAGCACTGGAATACCTGGACAATATGAATCCGGACGAACCCTTCTTCATGTGGTATCCGACCATCATCCCGCACGCAGAACTGATCGTACCTGAAGACAGCATCATTAAAAAGTTCCGTGGCCTATATCCGGAAAAGCCTTACCACGGTGTAGAACCGGGCAGCCCGGCTTTCCGCAAAGGCGGCTACTGCACACAATTTTATCCGCATGCAACCTTTGCTGCCATGGTTTACCGTCTGGACGTTTATGTCGGACAGATTGTCCAGAAACTGAAAGACAAAGGCTTGTACGACAATACGATCATCATCTTTGCCAGCGATAACGGCCCGCACATGGAAGGTGGTGCCGATCCCGACTTCTTTAACAGCAATGGCATTTATCGCGGCTACAAACGCGACCTCTACGAAGGCGGTATCCGTGTGCCGATGATTATCTCGTGGCCGGGACACGTGCAGCCGAGTACGGAAACAGACTTTATGTGTTCCTTCTGGGATGTATTGCCGACCTTCGAAGAAATTATCCATCCGAAAGCCAAACAAAAAGAAATGGACGGCGTCAGCATGTTGCCGCTATTGCAAAACCGCAAAGGGCAGAAAGAACATGAATTCCTGTATTTCGAATTTCAGGAACTAAACGGCCGCCAGGCTGTTCGTAAAGGTCCGTGGAAGCTGGTTCACATGAACATTCGCGGTGACAAACCTTACTACGAACTTTACAACCTGGCGTCCGATCCTTCGGAAAGACATAATATCCTGGACAGCTATCCCGACAAAGTAGCCGAACTGAAAGCCATCATGCAGCGGGAACATGTCAAAGACCCGAATTGGCCCCTGCTAAAAGGCGAATGACAGGAATAGCTTATGGCTGCTTTTACCTTCGGCAGTAAGCACTTCCATCACATAAACACCGGCCGGATATCCTGCACAGGAAAGCGATACCTCTGTATTGCCTCCGGCCGGTTGCTTTTTCAACAAACGACCACTGATATCATATAATGCAATTTCCTTTATGGCTACCGGAGAAGTAATGGAAACAGTTCCGCCGGCATTACAGGAAACAGTGACGAGTGACGGGACTGCTATCTCTTCGTTCGCCACATCGCTGCCGTCCACGGAAATTTCACCGTAAGTATCGGTTCCACCTCTCACCCATTTCCAGTCGTTTCCGTCACTGCTCTTATAAAGGAGACGGATACAGTCTCCGGATGCTATCGGCTGGGTAATCGTACAGGCCAACTCTCCGCCTATCCCGTTATTTATATCAATGGATACAGACTTTTCGGAAGAAATCAGCTCTTTCGTATTCCCGTCTTTGTCGACAAGCGCAACAACTAAGTCACCGGTGAAGTTACGGATACTCATATTGCCGACATAGCCGAACTGTACCTCAAACATCTGCCCCGGTTCAAACGTATCGGTCGATGCGTCCAATCCGTCAAAGACGATTCCTCCGCTTTCACCATAAAAAAAGGTCAGCATATCTTCATAGGTGGAACCTTCGACAGGCTTCTGCATACTGATCATCGCCATCTGGTCGAGAGAGAATCCCCCACCGCTGTTACCACCCGTTCCCTGTTCTTCGGGTTCGAGTACGGCAAGCAGATAGTAGCCGTTGGCCAGTCCACTCCATCCCCAATTGACATGGTAATAATCGGCTGTATTGTAGCCGTCGATAATAAACTGATGCCCTTCTTTCTGATCATTCTCGCCACCATAGACGACGGGGCGGTTATTGTCGAGTTCACCTTTGATGATGGACTCCCATTCGGCTGTCTGATAGTTCTCCCGTTGCAGGACATGGAGGGATTTATCATACTTCATATAGTTGACCAGACCTTGTGCAGCCGTTAGCATCAGAGCGCCGCTATTACCCGGAGCATAGTCCATGTCGGAGAAAACGCCGCAGTCGTACATCAGGGTCGCTACATTTTGCGCCTGCTGGTCGGTGTACTGTCCGGCGGTGTAAGTAGCCGGCATATTATTCCATTGGTAAGGAGTGTCGAAAGTAGCAGAGAGTGACAGCTTATAGGTCTGCGTAGTATAGGAATGACTGCCTTGTCCGACATCCGGCCATTGGTGATACTGCATGGCGATTGCCGTAGAAGTAGCCACACAGCCGGTCGGTGTACGCTGGCCGCTAACCTCCGGGCAAAGATTATTATAAGGCGTCATCTGATCCCATAATACAGTTGTGAGTTCCACACCGGTCGACTTTAGTTGCAAACTTCCGTTACCAAGTTTCTCCCAAGCCTCGCGAGTAGCGACAGAAGCCTGTTTATTATGACTGCGCAACCAATTTATCTGCCGTTGATAACTGTCGAACCAGGCGCGCAGGTTGGAAGGCATTCCTTCCTTGGAAAACGTCTGTTCCCGCCCGTAACCGAGAATCGGATAGACAGCATCGTCGCCCGCTACCACCACAAAACCGGGAACATCGGTACGATCGAACACATAGAAAGTAGGCTCGGAAGTAATCGCATCACTGCTACCGGAACGGGTTCCGGTAACGCCATCTGTCCAAACCAGCGTAAGAGTTTCCTGTCCCGACCGGGTCTGAGGATAATTGCTCTTTATGAAACTAAGGGCAATCTTGCGTGCCTGTTCCATATCGACAGGGGCTGCACTCATCGACAAAACCGACAAGGCAGCTACGAATAAAAGGGTAAATCTTCTCATCATTTGTGTGTATTTATCGTTAGCTTTGGGTATAAACAACGACAAAGACGAGAAGGTTGTAAAGGAGTCGGCGGCACACTCTATGAAATCGTCCCTGAACAGCCATACATATAGGAAGATATAGACTATGATAATTCATTATTTGACAAAAGAGAGTCTGCCGCAGGGGGGGACTTATTGTATAAAACGCATTTTTCAAGTCTAAAAGATATCCAAAACAAAACAAATGTTAATCCACTTTTTGGGCCTCAAAAAGGGACTTTTTCCTCTTTTTTGAGCGTTTTCCGCCATTACGACCGTCCTCTTTGTCATTACGACCGTTCTAATGTGTAGTGCACTCGGCAGCTCGCGAAGATTAGCACGGTCATAATGGCGATTTGGACGGTCGTAATTGAAAAGAGGACCGTTTTAAGGGCAAAAAAGCACCTGAATTTCCTTGAGATATTTGGAACGCCGTCCGTTTTATTTTCAAATATTCGATTCTCCGGGAGTTAAGCTTTATCACTTTGCTGCCGTATCCAGTTCTCGGCTATCAAATTGCACGTTTTTTGGAATGGGCTCGGCACCTCATTTTATCTATTGTCATCCGACCAGGTTAAAACCATGAAAAAAGTCAATCCCAAATCGATCAGAATTTCAGATGAAATAGAAAAACGGCTAAAAGGGGGGGGTATTGTAATTTTCAGGGTTGCAAGATTCGAAACTTGTCAGGTTTAAACTGATCCGCATAACCTGCCTCATCCTTATGTTTATCCCCAATAATTATCGGGTGAGCCTTACAGAACAAATAGAAAATACATGGGGACAGTTGCACAATCGGATTATTATCCTTTCCTTTGAATAATTAAAACAATAAAAACACTTAGCTATGGAACTACAAGTGATTCAAAACAAAATTTATGAGATTAGAGGTCAACGAGTGATGCTGGATTTTGATTTGGCAGAACTTTATGTAACAGAAACACGATTATTGAAGCGTGCCGTAAGAAGAAACATGGATCGCTTTCCTGAAGATTTCATGTTTGAACTGACAAAAGAAGAAGCTAATAATCTGCTATCCAATAGGGTATCCCAAAATGGGACACCCCTATATAACTTTAGCGCCTATGCCCCTTTTGCCTTTACACAAGAAGGAATAGCCATGCTGTCAAGCGTACTCCGTTCCCCTATAGCAATACAAGTCAATATAAACATCATGCGGGCCTTCGTAAAAACAAGGCAATATATACTTGAAAGCAATCAGACTGCCAAAGAATTAGCAGAACTCAAACTGCAACTCCGTTTCTTACAAGAAGATTTGGAAAGCCTTTCCAAAGACCACGAAAGTTATGAACAGCACTTTGATGATATCTACATGGCTCTGGCAGAATTAGCCAACCGAAATAAAGGAAAAGAAAATAAACCAAGAAATAGAATAGGATATGTATAATCATAAAATTCACTAACTTTGTGGCTTTAAATAGAAAACGATAAAAATAAACGATAAACAATCATGGAGTACAATTTCAGAGAAATTGAGAAAAAGTGGCACGAATACTGGATTGCCAACAAGGTTTATAAAGTCGAAAAGAATGCCGACAAACCTAAGTATTACGTCTTGGACATGTTTCCTTATCCATCAGGAGCAGGGCTACATGTAGGCCACCCGCTCGGTTACATCGCTTCTGACATTTATTCCCGTTACAAACGCCTGCAAGGTTTCAACGTTTTGCACCCGATGGGCTATGACGCCTACGGACTGCCGGCAGAACAATATGCCATCCAGACCGGACAGCATCCCGAAGTAACGACAAAGAAAAACATCGCCCGGTATCGCGAGCAAATGGATAAAATAGGTTTCAGCTACGACTGGAGCCGTGAAATCCGTACCTGCGACCCGGAATATTATAAATGGACACAATGGGCATTCATCCAGATGTTCAACAGCTACTACTGCAACGACGAAAAGCAGGCGCGCCCTATCAGCGAACTGGTTGCCGCTTTCGAACAGGTCGGAACAGAAGGCCTGAACGTTGCCTGCGGCGAAGAGCTGAGCTTCACGGCTGACGAATGGAAAGCCAAAAGTGAAAAAGAAAAACAGGAAATCCTGCTGAACTACCGCATCGCTTATCGGGGCGAAACAATGGTAAACTGGTGTGCCGCATTAGGAACCGTATTGGCTAATGATGAAGTGGTGAACGGCGTTTCCGAACGCGGCGGTTATCCGGTGGAACAGAAAATCATGCGCCAGTGGTGCTTGCGTGTATCGGCTTATGCACAGCGTTTACTGGACGGACTGGATACAATCGACTGGACAGACTCGCTGAAAGAAACACAGCGCAACTGGATCGGTCGCAGCGAAGGAGCCGAAATCCAGTTTAAAGTGAAAGACAGCGATCTGGAATTTACGATCTTTACGACCCGTGCAGATACCATGTTCGGTGTCACTTTCATGGTATTAGCTCCCGAAAGCGAACTCGTTGCCCAGCTAACCACTCCCGAGCAGAAGCAGGAAGTGGACGCTTACCTGGACCGCACCAAGAAACGTACGGAACGCGAACGCATCGCCGACCGCTCCGTAACCGGTGTATTCAGTGGTTCATACGCCATTAACCCGTTCACAGGCGATGCAGTACCCGTCTGGATCAGCGATTATGTACTGGTCGGCTACGGAACAGGTGCTATCATGGCCGTTCCGGCACACGACAGCCGTGACTATGCATTTGCCAAACATTTCAACCTGCCGATTATCCCGTTGATCGAAGGATGTGACGTCAGCGAAGAAAGTTTCGACGCAAAAGAAGGCATCGTCTGCAACTCGCCGAGACCGGAAGTAACGCCTTATTGCGACCTCTCTCTGAATGGCCTGACCGTAAAGGAAGCAATCGCCGCCACCAAGAAATATGTAGCCGAACACCAATTAGGACGTGTAAAAGTCAACTACCGCCTGCGCGACGCGATCTTCAGCCGCCAGCGTTATTGGGGCGAACCGTTCCCTGTTTATTACGATGCAGACGGCATGCCTCAGATGTTGCCGGTCGACAAACTGCCGCTCGAACTGCCGGAAGTCGATAAATTCCTGCCGACCGAAACGGGAGAACCTCCTTTAGGACACGCCGTAAAATGGGCTTGGGATACCGCTAAACAGGAAGTTGTGGAAGTCTCCAAAATAGACAACAAGACTATTTTCCCGCTCGAACTGTGTACCATGCCGGGATTTGCCGGTTCATCGGCTTACTACCTGCGCTATATGGACCCGCACAATGACCAGGCATTAGTAGCTAAAGATGTAGACGAATACTGGCGTAATGTAGACCTCTATATCGGTGGAACCGAACATGCTACCGGTCACCTGATTTACAGCCGCTTCTGGAATAAATTCCTGTTCGACCTGGGTATTGTCTGCGAAGAAGAACCGTTCAAGAAACTGATCAACCAGGGAATGATCCAGGGACGTTCCAACTTTGTGTATCGTATCAACGGTACAAACAAGTTCGTTTCCCTGAACCTGAAAGATAAATACGAGGTTACTCCTATCCACGTGGATGTAAATATCGTATCGAACGATGTCCTGGATATGGAAGCCTTCAAAAACTGGCGCCCGGAATATAAAGATGCCGAGTTCGAACTGGAAGACGGCAAATACATCTGCGGCTGGGCGGTTGAAAAGATGTCAAAGTCGATGTTCAATGTCGTTAACCCGGATATGATCGTTGAAAAATACGGTGCCGATACGCTTCGTCTGTACGAAATGTTCCTGGGCCCGTTGGAACAATCCAAACCTTGGGACACGAACGGTATCGACGGCGTTCACCGTTTCCTGAAAAAGCTGTGGGCACTGTTCTTCGGTAACACGGATACATTGCAGATCACAGATGCAGAACCGACAGCCGACGAACTGAAATCTCTGCATAAGCTGATCAAGAAAGTGACGTTCGACATCGAACATTTCTCATACAACACTTCTATCAGTGCCTTTATGATTTGTGTAAATGAACTGAGCAACCTGAAATGTAACAAACGTGCCATTCTGGAAGAATTAATCATCCTGTTGGCTCCGTTCGCTCCTCATTTTGCCGAAGAATTGTGGCATACCTGCGGTCACGACACGACTGTTTGTGACGCCAAATGGCCCGTCTGCAACGAAGAATACCTGAAAGAAAACTCGCTTACTTATGCTATCTCCTTCAACGGTAAAGCCCGTTTCAGCATGGAACTTCCGGCCGATATGCCGCGCGAAGAAATAGAAAAGGCTGCTCTTGCCCATGAAAACTCCGCCAAATGGATGGAAGGCAAAACACCGAAGAAGATTATCGTTGTTCCCGGAAAGATTGTAAACATCGTAATCTAAACATTTATATGAAGTTCATAAACAATAAAGTTTATTTTGCTGTACAAGACTACCTGATGATTATATTGGGTACTCTCTTGTACGGCTTCGGCTTCAACGCCTTCATCTTGTCTAATGAAATTATTACCGGTGGAGTCAGCGGTATTTGTGCCTTAATCTTCTTTGCCACCAACGAGGCTATCCCCGTGTCTGTATCTTACTTCGTGATAAACGTAGTATTACTGTTGGCCGCCCTAAAAATACTTGGGTTTAAATTTCTGATAAAAACGATATTCGGAGTCTTCTCCCTGTCCATATCCCTGTCGTTCTTCGAATGGTTGTTGAAAGACCATACCATCCTGCACGACCAGCCGTTTATGTCTATCATCATCGGAGCCTTCCTTTGCGGAGCCGGTCTCGGACTTGTATTCTCGGCAAACGGCAGTACGGGAGGTACGGATATCATCGGGGCTATTGTCAACAAATACAAGAATATATCCATTGGCCGCGCCTTGTTGTTCTGCGACTTCTTCATCATCGGTTCTTCTTTTCTTCTGTTTCATGACGTCGAAAAGATCGTTTTCGGTTTTGTAGAGATGTTTATAAGTAATTATGTGCTCGACATGGTGTTGAACGGTAACCGCCAATCGGTCCAGTTCTTCATCTTCTCGCAGAAGTACGACGAAATAGCCGAACGGATCATTCACGACCTGGACCGCGGATGCACCATTCTCGACGGCGTAGGCGGTTATTCCCGCAAGCCGGTCAAAGTGGTCGTCCTGTTGGCCAAGAAATCCGAGTCGGTCGCCATTTTCCGCCTGGTCAAACAGATAGACCACCAAGCGTTCATCTCGCAAAGCATTGTCAGAGGCGTGTATGGAGAAGGGTTTGATCAGATAAAAACATAAAACAGTCACTCGAACAATTTAAAGCACTTCCGTACGTTATATACACATCGTATAGAAGTGCTTTTTTTATTTATACACAACGAAAATGAAACTTGTATTTGCAACAAATAACCAGCACAAGCTGGACGAAGTCCGGAAAATAACAGCCGGATACACCGAAATAGTAAGCCTTTCAGACATCGACTGTCACGACGATATTCCCGAAACAGCAGAAACCCTGGAAGGTAATGCCCTGCAAAAAGCCCGTTATATCAAAGAGAAATTCGGTTACGACTGTTTCGCCGATGATACGGGACTGGAAGTAGAAGCTCTGAACAACGCTCCGGGAGTATACTCCGCACGTTATGCCGGTCCGGGACATGATTCGGAAGCAAACATGAATAAACTACTTCGGGAGATGGAAGACAAAGAAAACAGGAAAGCCCGTTTCCGTACCGTTATCGCCCTTATCCTGGACGGCAAGGAATACCTGTTCGAAGGAGTTGTAAACGGCACCATCATCCGGGACAAACGAGGTGGAAGCGGTTTCGGCTACGACCCTGTATTTGTTCCCGACACCTGTTCGCAGACATTCGCCGAAATGGGTAACGAGCTCAAAAATAAAATCAGCCACCGTGCCGAAGCAGTTAAGAAACTGACTGCCTTTCTTTCAAATTACACGTTCTAATATTGTATTTAATATGAGAAATATATTGACTGTTATCTTGCTTTTTTTCCTTTCATTCACTGCCACGGCAGCCAATGATAACACACTCGGATGGAAAACATATCTTTCTTACTACAACACCAACAACGTAGAAGAATCTGCTGACCAGGTATTTGTAGTAGCGGAAGGTGCTCTATATACATATGGAAAAGAAGATAACAGCATCAAGCAATATTATAAAGGAAACGGATTGAATGACACCGACATTCAATTCATTTCCTATAATAAACAGACAAAGTCCCTGCTGATTGTTTATAAAAACTGTAATATTGACATTCTGCAAGAAGGTTCGGTAAAGAATATTCCTTACTTGTATACTACTACATCAATAAGAGACAAAGATGTCAATTCTGTTATGATTCATAACGAATATGCTTACTTATCCATAAAATCAGGTATAGTAGTTGTCAACATGGACAAAAAAGAAATAACCGATACCTACAACTTATCTCAAAATATCACATCCTGCGCTATTCAGGATAACCGGATATACGCTTCTGTAAAAAGTGAGACATTCAACGGTGTTTTATATGCATATTTAGACGATAACCTATTGGATAGATCAAATTGGAAAACATATACAGTTACAGGTTTTCCATCGGATAGCTCCATAGATACAATTGTATTATTCAAAAATCAGCTGTTTTATCTATCTAAAAACAAAGGCGTTTATTATGAATCAAATAATACCACTGTTCCTTTAGTCGATAATGTTTCAATAAATAGCATCAAAGTAATTGGCGAAAAATTAGCTTGTATAGCTTCCTCACAAGTTTATATCTTCACTGATACAAAAACTTTTGACCAAATAAACAATCTTGTTATAAAAGATATCAGTACTTACCAGACTGATAAATATTGGATTGCAGAAGGTGCCAAAGGTTTGCGTTCCATCAAGAGAACCGGTGCCAATCAATTTGAAGCTATAAATGAAGCGATCACGTTGGACGGTCCCTACTCCAACAGTCCGTTCGATATTGTGTGTCAAAATGATAATGTATACATCATACCCGGTGGTAAAAATCTGACAGATGGCCTCCGTTTTCGTAAAGAAGGTTTGGTAATGATATATGATTATAATAAGTGGACAGTCTTAGAACCTTCTAAAAATCAAAGTAAATTTGGTATGTTACCTCGCGACTTTACCAGTATTGTTGTGAGTACAAACGATGCAGGAGATGAAATAATTTATGTATCTTCTTTCGGTGATGGAATTATCCAATATAAAAATAGAGAACCTGAAATCAGATATCATGGTTCAAATAGTCCACTTGAAGGAGCGGGAGGAAATTCAGGTAATTATTTAAATATGGATGGACTTTCTTTCGATAAGGATGGAAATCTTTGGATGACTAACTCTCAAGTTAAAAATAATGCTATAAAAATATTAGATAAAGATGGAAAATGGCATAGTTTATTTGTTGAATCATTAAAAGATAAATATACAATAAATGACATTCTCATAACTTCCAACAATGATAAATGGGTAAATATACCTCGTCCTGCCGGTGAAGTTCGCATTACAGTTATTGCAAATAGCAATTCATTGGATACAGCTGATTCCTACTATTTTGAAAGTTTTACCGATACTGATGGTAATAATTTCTCCCCAAGTAATTATACCTGTATGGCAGAAGACAAAAACGGATATGTATGGGTAGGGACTAATAAAGGTGCCATTTACTTTACCAATCCTAAATTGGCAACATCGGAAAGCAATAAATCGATGCGTTGTACACGTGTCAAACTTATCAATGAAGAAGATGGAACACCCTACTATTTCCTCGACAACGTAATGGTGACAACTATAAAAATAGATAATGGAAACCGGAAATGGATAGGTACAGATGGCAATGGCGTTTATGTATTGAGCGGAGACAATCAAGAAGTCATTCACCAATTCAATACATCCAACAGTCCTCTTTTATCCGATAAAATATATTCCATCGAAATCAATGGAAAGACAGGTGAAGTTTTTATTGGAACAGATAAAGGTTTAGTCTCCTATAAAGGAGAAGCAACGGAAGGAAAAAGCGATTATTCTGACGTTTACGCTTATCCAAATCCTGTACGGCCGGAACATGCAGATAAGGTTACTATCACAGGTTTAATGGATAACTCAAACGTAAAAATAACAGATTTGAACGGAAATCTTATCTATCAAACCAAATCCTTAGGTGGACAAGCATTTTGGAACTGTCGCAACAAAAAAGGTGTTCGTGTAGTATCAGGTATCTATCTTGTACTTTCTGCTACCGAAGATTCAAAAGAAAGTGTAGTAACAAAGATCGCAGTCATAAAATAAGGAAATGAATCCAACAGAAAAGGTATTGCTCAATTCTAAGTTGATTGCACAAGTTAAAGAAGCGAATAACTTTGATTTTATCCGCTTCTTTTTAGCTTATTCGGTCATGTTCAATCATTTCAGTACATTGACGGATACAGACCCTTTCTGGTTCGTCAGTGGCGGATTCCGTGTAAAAGGTTTTTTCATTATCAGCGGATTCCTGGTTATGTTCAGTTTCCTGCGCTCACCGGATACATATGTTTTCTTTCGTAAACGCGTACAACGTATCATGCCGGCTTATTCGCTGGTGATTCTGTTATGTCTGATATTGGGTTTCTTTCTTACCACACTGCCACATCATGAATTTCTGACATCATCCAAACCATATACTTATCTGTTCACCAACCTGCTGACATTAAATTTTCTCTGTCCGGATCTTCCGGGTGTTTTTGAAAATAATACGATGCATGCAATGAACGGTTCGCTCTGGACAATCAAAGTGGAATTGATGTTATATATGACAGTTCCTCTCATTTATTGGCTACTAAAGAAATATAACAAACTGATATGTCTGATATTGATATATGTACTATCTTTTATTTATTCCACCACTTGCAACTATTTGGATGACACAACACATAACGCTATATACGCATTTCTGAAACGACAGTTCCCCGGACAAATGATGTATTTCTGTTCCGGTATCATCATATTAGCCTATTTTCCGTTGTTCCGAAAGTACATGAAATATATTTTTCCGATAAGTATTCTGCTATTTATATTTAGAAATGTTCTGTTTCTCAGTATATTTGAACCGATCGCATTGGCTTCTATTATCATATCGGTAGCCTATAGTTTTAAATGGTTACACTTCTTTAATCGTATGGGAAACTTTTCTTATGGTATATTTTTACTCCATTTTCCCATCATACAAACCTTCATCCATTTCGGATTAGATAAATACAGTTTGGTTCTGACATTGGCATTGACAACTGCCATTTGTACTTATTTGGGAACATTATCCTGGAAATACGTAGAGAAACCTTGTCTGTATAAACCAAAAAAATTACGGTAATTGTAATACAACCTGTTCTGTAATTTTTTTTGCTCCTTTACTGTTAGGATGAATAGCATCGTAAAAATCAGAAGCCTCGAGCAAACTAAAACAATCAATCATCGGAATATTTTGAAACGTCTCTTTGACTAATTCCAAAGCGTTCTGCTTTTCCTGGAAAGTCGAAGACTTAATATCCGGATTATAAGGCATAATTATCAAACAATACATAATATCCCGTTTTTGAAAATATAAATAATAATCTTCCAAAAGTTGCTTCCATTCAGGAATTATCTCATAATCCACGAATTTATTATTTAGATTCTGTTCATCAACATCACGTTGATAAGTTATGTCATTCCTATCTGAGGTTTTAGAAGTTGGATAACGAAGTTCTTTTGCGGTAGCATCCTGAATTACATCATCATCCAGTAGATTACGTAAAAGAATTGATAAACCGGTAAATAAGCAATTTCTGGCTTCATAATTATAATAGAAAGGAGAAATGTCTAATTTTTCAGACAAAGAAGGGACAATCTTTTCAGTCAATGCGTCCATCTCATACCCATACATATGCAAAGCTACCCGGTTGGGTGTATCCATATCTATCGGTTTAGACAATTGATCGATATCTACACATTGTAAAACTACTTTCACTGAACTTGGTAAAGATGTATAATACAAAGCACTTTCACTGACTTGCTGTCCTGTCGATGTTAAGCTATAAACGGTAGGATTTCCTTTCATCTTTTCTTCCAGCATATAACCATTTATACCACTCATTCCCCGACTATTTCCAAAAATAACTACATCCGGTGTCTGAGCTGTATCAGCCAATGTTTCAATAATAAGATGAGTACGTATATAGTCATTAGGCAACCACCTGTATAAATAAGGAGTCACAAAATTCAATATATAAATCAGACCCAATATAAAAACTATGAAACATATGATATTATTAAACTGTTTCCTGGTTGGTTTCATACATTTAGAATTGAAAATATATAAAGTCAGATGAATTGTTACCGAAAAAATAGATGGAGACGAGAATAACCATATACAAACTATATCTTATCCATATACTTCGTACAGCAGATAAATCCAACCCAAAAAGTTTATCTCTGTTTTTCCATTCTATACATAACATCAATGCAATGAAAAATAAAGAAATAAGAGCAATAACATTATTAATACCGCTAACTTTGGGTACTTTCAACAAAGAAGAAGAAAACATATCTGTTATATATGCAAAAGCCATAGATACTGTTTCTGAACGAAACAAAATCCATCCTAAAGTTACAAAGGCAAAAGTCACTGACATTTTTAATAAACGAGGTGTCTGTTGTTTATTTCCTTTCAACAGCAATAAACAAATAAATAATAACCCATGATATAATCCCCAACCTATAAACGTCCAGTTTGCCCCATGCCAAAGTCCGCTTAACAAGAATATAATCAAAATATTCCGGATATGCTTGAATCTTCCGACCCGGTTTCCTCCTAAAGGAATATATACGTAGTCAACGAACCATGTATTCAATGAGATATGCCACCTACGCCAAAAATCTATTATATTAAGAGAAAAATAAGGATATCTGAAATTCTGTTTTAAATTAACTCCGAACAACTTTGCCGTACCAATGGCAATATCCGAATATCCGGAAAAGTCTCCGTATATCTGAAAAGCGAATAAGATAGCGCCCATCAACAAAGTGCTGCCGGAATAATGACCATAGTTTCCAAATACATCATTCACGACAAGAGCACAGTTATCAGCAATCACGATCTTCTTAAAGAATCCCCACAACATCTGTCGAACTCCATCCACAGCATTATCGTAAATAAAAGTACGCGGTTTATAAAATTGAACCAACAAATTCGTAGCCCTTTCAATAGGTCCCGCTACCAGCTGTGGAAAGAAACTGACAAATGCAAAGAAAGCAACTATATCATGCGTAGGTTCAAGTCTTTTTCTATATACGTCAATCGTATAACTTAATGCTTGAAACGTATAAAAACTTATACCTACAGGAAGAATCACATAGAGAGTTGAAGTATGCAACGTAATACCTGCTAATGAAAAAGCACTGATAAAACTCTCTATAAAGAAGTTATAATATTTAAAGAATCCCAATATCAACAGGTTCAAAACGATATTACCGCCTGCTATCCAGCGACACTTCAGCCGCATCGATTTCAAATTGTCTTCCGATGTATTTCTAATTTTTTCAATACCTATTCCGCTCAGCCAACTGAAGAAGGAAGTAAAAGCTATCAATAGCAGGAAACGTCCATCCCACCAGCCATAAAACAGATAGCTTACTCCCACTACAAATAAGTTCTGTAACTTCACACTCCTATTGAAAAGAAACCAATAGGATAAAAAAACAATCGGAAGAAAAACTAAAAATTCAATCGAATTGAATAACATACCTACAACCCCAACCTCTCCGATATCTCCAGCATCTTCTTGATCGGGCGGATTGCCTTTTCCTGGACTTCTTCGTCTACAAAGATTTCAGGTAATTCGTATTTCAAGCAGTTATACAATTTTTCCATTGTGTTCAAACGCATAAAATTACATTCATTGCAAGCACAAGTGCTGTCGTTGGGAGGAGCCGGAATAAACTCCTTTTCGGGACTTTGCTTGCGCATTTCGTGAATAACGCCACTTTCCGTCGCTACAATGAATTGTTTCTTATCAGACTTAACCGTGTGCTTCAGAAGAGCCGCGGTCGAACCAACGAAGTCTGAAACCTGTATAACGGGCTGCTTACATTCCGGGTGGGTAATGACTTCCGCATCCGGGTACTGCTTCTTCAGTTCCAATATCTTTTCCAATGAAAACTGTTCATGGACATGGCAAGCGCCGTCCCAAAGTAACATCTTACGTCCGGTAATGCCATTTATATAATTACCTAAGTTACGGTCCGGTCCGAAGATAATCTTCGTATTTTCCGGAAAACTTTCCACAATCTGACGGGCATTGGTGGAAGTTACCACCACATCTGTCACAGCCTTGACTGCAGCTGTCGTATTTACATACGAAATAACCACATGACCGGGATGTTGTCTGACGAATGCTTCAAAGTCAGGAGCCGGACAACTGTCCGCCAGCGAACAACCGGCATTCAGATCAGGAACCAATACCTTCTTGTCCGGGCACAACACCTTAGCTGTTTCTCCCATAAAATGGACACCACAGAAAACAATAATGTCAGCTGTCGTTTTGGCTGCCTGTTGTGCCAATGCTAAGCTGTCTCCTACAAAATCCGCTATATCCTGGATATCACCAGTCTGATAATAATGAGCAAGGATGACGGCGTTTTTCTCTTTGCGCATTCTGTTTATCTCTTCCTTCAAATCCAAACCCTTTGGAATGGGGGCATCCATATATCCGATCGATTGGTTTGTCAACATAGTTACTTCTGTATTAAATGATTCTAAAATTCAATAACCGCTAACGAGTACAAACTGCTATTCACAGCCTGTCAACAAAGTTATCATCTATCCTTATCACTGATAATCTTTATTTTACTCTACTTATCAACTTATTGTTGATATTGTGCAAAGGTAAGAACTTTATTGATTCTCGCATAGGAAACATATATAAAACCATAAGAACAACGGCAGGTTTTCACAAAAATACGTACGTCTTCCTCCGAAAACCTGCCGACTGTTTTCATCCGGAACTTTTCCCCTTCTTCGAGTTATTCACAATCATATTATTATATTCTTATTTATTCTTTATTTTAAATCTAAATATGATGAATATAATATCCGGTTGAAACAGTTAATACATTTTTGTTACATTACTTGCCTGATTAGTTATTAAACGATGTAAACTACTTATTAAGTAGATACCAACATACAGTTTTTCTTATTATATCCTGTTATTCTTTACTTTACAGACTTTATTAATTTCCGGTTGAAAACTACTTGTGTGTAAAAGTTCATAGCGGTTGGATGCTGTTGATACGTGTATAACCACTGTTGACAGAGCGTAGTAAATAATTTGTTATTTCTATTGCATAAAAGAAATGAGAGCATGTATAGCGAACAATTTGGATAATGCAAGAATTATTTTTCATTTTGTGTCCACCACTTATCAATACCTTTTCAACGGCATATCCACATTAATTGACTATTTTTGCAAGCAAAGAAATGATAGCTATGCGCAAGTTAAAAATAACAGAACTGAACCGCCTGACTCCGGAGGCATTCAAAAATAGTAAAAAAATTCCGTTGGTGGTCGTGTTGGATCATGTAAGGAGCTTAAATAATGTAGGATCCGTGTTCCGTACGTCCGATGCTTTCAGGGTGGAGAGTATTTATCTGTGTGGCATTACGGCTTGTCCGCCTCATGCGGAAATCCATAAGACTGCTTTAGGAGCGGAAGAGACGGTAGACTGGAAATATTTTAAAGATACGATGGAGGCTGTTGATAACCTGAAACAACAAGGGTATATCGTTTGTGCAGTGGAACAGGCCGAAGGCAGTACGATGTTGGATAAGTTATTGTTGGACAAAGATAAGAAGTATGCAGTCGTCATGGGAAACGAGGTAAAAGGCGTTCAACAATGTGTCGTTGATAACTGTGATATGTGTATTGAAATACCGCAGTATGGGACAAAACATTCCTTGAATGTTTCGGTTACTACCGGTATTATTATCTGGGATTTCTTTAAGCAGTTGTCAGATTAATCCGTTTTCGACAAGTACGACTACCCGTTCCGTCATAGCATCTTTTCCTTTCGGATCGTATTCGGTTTTCAGACTGGCACCGAACATACCGGCAAATATATTCCAGAAACCTGCCCGGAAACTACCTAAGTAAGCTCTTAACAGGTTATAGCTCGATTGGTTACATTCCCTGTCAATCAATTTGATAAGCAACTTGCCTTGTGAGAAAGTAAGCTTTTTCAGTTCCGGTTTATACTCCTGGAAGAGTTCTTTTTCCATTCGTTTCAAATGAGCTTGACGGGATTTATCGTCCGGAAGTGTTTCCATATATTCATATGTTTCAATCAGTGTTTCATAAACCATTTTTGCATATGGTAATGTACGTTTCACATCACGAACCAATTTATTGTATTTGACTTGTTCACGCTTGTTTTTGAACTTTACCGGTGGATAAATGAATATTTCCCGCAGATTGACAACAGGTACCGTATCCTTTCCATCCAGATAAGCTCTTTGTAATCCTTCAGGAACGGTATTAATCTTCAATGTTTGTGCTTTGGCCCCTATTATACACAACATGAATATTATCAATATTTTATACCTGCCTTGTCTCAACATCGTGTACAAATGTAGTTGATTTACGAATAGCATCTGCTTGTTTTACAGAATTTGACTAATCAGTTATATGGTTCTATTTATTGATAATAAGACGATATCTTATAAATAAGTCGTTAATATGTTGTCAACTCTATATAAATCATTATATTTGTAGCAGTACAAACAACTAAAATCAACAGACTATGAAATATCCGACTTCCTTTCCATTCTTTATAAATCATAAATATTTAATATATAAATAATTATCACTTAAAAATCAAACTTTACTATGAAATCAATAAATATACTTGTTGCATTTCTTGTATCTGTCAACATGCATGCTGTTGATAACCTCCGCCTGACTGATATGCGCAGTGTGGGAATGGGAGGGAACGGGGTTACACAATCCGTACTGTTCAATCCTGCATTGGTAACGTTACATAGTGATAAAGTAGTTCATATCGAATACTTTAATCGCTATGGGGTAAAAGAATTGGGAACAGCTGGTATTGGTTTCGTTTATCCCGATTCACGATTGTCGGCAGGTGTTAATATCTCTTCTTTCGGGTATGATAAGTATAGGGAGACACTTTTCCGTTTGTCATTAGGAAAGCAATTGGATGAGCGGTGGCGAATAGGTGTTAGCTTCCAGTGTGCCGTGTTGCAGACAGAGTTGTTGGAAGAAGTGCCGAAACAATTGTCTACGGATGTGGGAATCCTGTTTGTTCCCGTTGACAAGCTGTTGATCGGAATGTTGATAATGAATTTTCCTTCTGTGGCGATTAATAAGCAAAATTCTGAAATCAAATATTTTACAAGCTATTCTGTTCAAATAGGTTTTCAATGGGAAGTAATGAACAGCTTGTTGATAGTAGGAACACTCGAAAGCAATAAAGAGCATACATTAACCGGTAATGCCGGGATCGAATATACTCCGTTCAAAGACTTTCATATACGGGCAGGTATGCAAGCTACTCCTCTATTGCCTACTTTAGGTGTCGGATACCGCCTGTCGGGATTTACTGTTGATGTAGCGACTGTTTATCATCCGGTTTTGGGAGTCAGTACCGGGCTTGGTTTAAGTTATTCCTTTTAATCAGATCAGACTATGAAACGAATGTTTATAAACCTGTTGGTATTCCTGTTCATAAGCAGTTATCAACTTAAAAGCCAGACATTATATTCTGTTGATAAGTGGATGGAATATATAGAGGAAATGGCTTCGGAAACGGAAGATGAAGCACGTATAGAAACACTTTATACCGACCTTTCTTACCTTGCCGAACATCCTTTCGAACTGAATACGGTGACGGAAGAACAGTTGTGTCGCCTGCCTTTCCTTTCCGATCTGCAGATACAAAAGCTGTTGGAATATCGTTCGCGTTATGGTAAGATGGTTACGCTTTATGAACTCAAAAACGTGGAATCGTTCGATTATGAGACGATTTCCCTGTTGATTCCTTTTGTCCATATCGGTGAAATAATGGTTGATAAGCGGCCTGTAACTGTGAAGAACCTGTTGAAATACAGTTCTAATGATTTGCAAATCAGATACGACAGATGTTTTCAACAAAAGAAGGGGTATGGTTCATATCCTGATAGTGTATTGCAACAATATCCGAACCGTAAATACCTGGGTGAACCGTTTTACCATTCACTTCGCTATTCGTATGCCTTTGACGAACGTATTCAGTTTGGAGCGGTGGCGGAGAAAGATGCGGGGGAACCTTTCTGGAACGAATATCATAAGGGGTATGATTACTATTCGGTTCATCTCTTTTTAAAGGAAATGAATAAGTGGTTGAAAAGTCTTGCCATAGGTGATTATAAAGTTTCTTTCGGACAGGGATTGGTGATTAGCAATGATTTTTCCCCCAACCGGAACGCTCTCGTTTCACAGGCGGAAAGAAGAACGAACGGATTCAGACGTCATTTTTCAACCAATGAAAACGATTTCTTCCGGGGAGCGGCGGCAACTGTCAATTGGAATAAGTTTGATATCAGCCTGTTTTATTCATATAGGAAACTGGATGCAGGTGTGGATAGTAATATTGTCCGCTCGTTCAAAACAGATGGTTTACACCGGCTGGTTCGCGACAGGGAAAAGATGCATACGGTTCCCATGCAGACGTATGGGGGAAATATCAGGTATGCGACGCCGGATTTGTGTATAGGTCTGACCGCCCTTTCCTATTCTTTCGGGGATTATTCCGTACAACCGGAAGCTAAACCTTATAACCTGTTTTATTTTCGTGGTAACCGGAATCTGAATGTAAGTGTGGATTATCTGTTGAAAAATAGGTTGATTAAGTTTTACGGCGAGACTGCCCTAAGCCGGAATGGGGCGATAGCTTCGCTGAATGCCTTGCAGTTGACGCCTGCCTCTTACTTTTCTTTCCTGTTATTATACCGATATTATGATAAACGCTACCAGGCATTTTTTGGAAATGCCTTTTCACAAGGTTCAACAATCCAGAATGAACAGGGGTTATATATGGGAATGCAGTGGACACCTTTCAGGCATTGGAAATTATCTGCTTATGCCGATGTTTTCCGTTTTTCCTGGTTGAAATATGGAATGGATGCACCTTCGACAGGGAAGGAGTATATGCTTCAGGCGGACTATACGCCGAACAGAAGTTTATCAACCTATATCCGTTATAAGTATAAGGAGAAAGAGCAGGATATGTTTCCTTACCATCAGCAACGTTTGCGGTTGCAAGCCTTATATACCGTTTCTTCGTCCGTTTCGTTACGGACATCCGTGGACGGTGTTCTTTACACGGAGGTTGAGGGGAAGAGTAGGGGGTGGATGGTTGCACAAAGTATCGGTTGGAAACCTGTTGATACGCCTGTTCAAGCAGATTTCTATGTGGCCGGATTTCATACGGATGACTATCAGAGCCGGATATCTTCTTATGAAAAAAACATTCTGTATGCCTTTAACATGCCTTCGTTTTATGGCAGGGGAATCCGGTTAGCGGTGTCTTTTCGGTGGAATATAATGAAACGTCTTTCCCTTTCAACTAAGTTCGGATATACTTATTATGCCGATCGGGATGTGCTTGGAACTGATTTGGAAGAAATCGACGGGCATGTAAAATCTGATCTTTATACATTGTTGCGGTGGAAGTTCTGACGGTGTACTAAATCATTTTAAAGTTATTGATAATTGTGATAGCTTTCGTAGCTTTGTACTCAAATATAAATCATTATGTCAACAATTCTTTTTGATAAAATAGTCTTCGGACCGATACACAGTCGCCGGTTGGGTGTTTCGTTGGGTATGAACTTGCTTCCTACAGACGGCAAGCTCTGTTCGTTCAATTGCATTTATTGCGAATGCGGGCTGAATGAGGAACGCCGTACGCGTAGCAAACTGCCCACACGGGCAGAAGTAAAAGAGGCTTTGATACAAAAGCTATCGGCGATGCAAGCAGAAGGTGTGGCCCCCGATGTGATTACCTTCGCCGGGAATGGCGAACCAACCATGCATCCTGAATTTGCCGGTATCATCGACGATACGATCGAGACCCGTGACCGCTTTTTCCCGAACGCCAAGATTGCTGTCCTTTCCAATTCGACTATGCTTCATAAGGAAGAAGTTTTCCAGGCATTGAATAAGATTGAAGATAACATACTGAAGCTCGATTCCATACTGGACAGCCGGATCCGGCAGCTGAACGTACCCAATTCTCCCGCCTTTACCTTCTCCCGCCTGTTGGAACAGCTTTGCCGCTTCAACGGCAATCTGATCATCCAAACCATGTTCCTGAAAGGAGAAATAGACGGAGAGAGCGTGACCAATACAACAGAACATGAGATCTCCGACTGGCTGGAAGCACTCAAACAAATCAAACCGAAACAGGTCATGATCTATACAATAGACCGGGAAACGCCTGTCAAAAACCTGAAAAAGGTGACCAAAGAAGAGCTGGAAGCAATTGCCGACCGCGCCCGCTGTGAAGGGTTCGACGTAACGGTTTCTGCTTGAAAATTGAAAATGGAAAATGGAGAATTGAAAATTATAGAAAGTCCAACTAATTTTCAATTCTCCATTTTCCATTTTCAATTTATTTTGATTCCTTTTATCACTTTTATTTCTTTGTCCGTATGGATACGGAAGAAATAGATACCGGAAGGAAGTGAACCTGTATAAATAGTAGCTTCTGGATTATTCTGTTTTATAACCAATTTGCCGTCAGCCGAAACTACTTCCAGCAAATAAACTTTTTCATTTCCTGTCAACTGTATTTTGTCGGTAAATGAAGTAGGTGTAACGGTTACCTCTGAAGTACGCATGCTTTCGTTGTTTACACTGACTTCCGCGCTTGCTTCACTCTTTTTACTTTCATTATTGTTTTCATACAAAGTAGAAACCTGATAGGTAAAACGAGCGGCAGGCACTTGTTTATCCGTATATTCGGTAATCGATTTATTGGATACATTTCCTACTTTTATATCATTACGGTAAATATTGTAACCGGTTATTTCCGGAAATGTAGTGGCTTCGGTACTGCGAAGTGATGAATTAGTTTCCGTTCTTTTAGTAAATGATGGTGTTACCGATGATTTGGATAATATTATATTTCTATCCGATGCAGTAGCTTTCGTGCCGGGTATTTCTTTCTGTTCAGAACTGACGACAGCAGCCAACATAAAATTGTTGTCATAATTTTCTTCTTCGTTTTCCGAAGGTTCGTATAAATATTCCCAGTTCTCGCCGTCGAGAGAAACAAGATTTCCTTTTCCATTTATAGCAGGTCCTTCATCGAGAACTGCCGGATAATCTGTTACTTTATTTGTTGAGGCATAAAAAGCAATAATTAGTTCTTTTGAAGCATCGATAACGAAAGGCTCTTTCAATTCGATCGTATTTGTTTTTTGGGGAGACAGATTATTCAGTTCCTGTGTATACTTCCGGTTGCCCTGGATGATCAGCAGTGAATAGGGGACTCCTGCAACAGGGAAGAAGATTACGGATTTGATCAGGTTTTTATTTAATGGAGCCAGGTCGTTTTTATCCCATTTCTGTCCGAAATAGAACGGTTGTCCAAAACCGACCATCATGTAAGAAGAGCCGGTTCCCCAATAAATCATCTGTTGGTAGACAGGTTCTTTCCAATTTATCGTTACGTTATTGCCATTGGATGCAGCAGTTACGTTTGTAGGTGTCTTCAACTCATAGATATAAATAAATTCACCTATAACAGGAGACTCGTTTCCATCGGCATAGAAAGCAGATACGCTGTAGAATTGTGTTCCTGTTTCAGGGTCATTATCTACATAAGAAGTAGACGTTGTATAATCGATTAATGTATTATTTCTGTAGACAGCATATTGGGAAGGCTTCTCTGAAGTGGAAGCAGGAGCTTTCCAGTTCAATTGTACTTCTCCGTTTTTATATGACAGAATCAGATCGGTTGGAGCTGCTTTATGGGCAGTAGCATAGCGTCCGGCTAACTGGGTTACTCCCGTCCTGGCCGGATCCAGATAAACGTCCATACGGGCCGTATCGGCTTTACTATATTGATCCCAATGACTGTATAGTTTACCATATGTATTGGATTGATTAGGTTTTTCACAGGAAGAAGAACCGCCGCTAAGTGTTCCGACAATCAATTTATTTTGATTAAACAGAGGAGAACCGGACGAACCTCCCTCGGTTACACTGTGTCCGTTAGCTGTTTGGTCAAATATTACGTTCCAGTGAGCTTTTGCTGCGCCGATTACACTGTCGACACCATACCAGGTAGTAGTGGTTGCTTCTCTGCTGAAGGTTGATATTTTCATATAATCTCCTGCCGGGTGATGAATACCTACACCTGATTTGGCAGAAGTGTTACTTCTGTCCCAACCATTATAATAGACATTATAATTTTCCGGAATATTTTGATTCAACAATAATAATAAACCGTCTGATCCGCCATCCAGTGGGATTCCGGCCATTTTCTTACAGCCTATTATTGTTTTATAGGAAGCTATGCCTGAGGTGTTCTCGCAACCTGTGCGTTCGAAATGAAAATAGAAAGTATATTTGTTTAAGTCTGCCTGCGTAACAGTTTCATCCATATCTATACAATGATAAGCGGAAAGGATATAGGGTTTCAGGTCTTCTGCCGTATTGTTGACTAATGCCCCCGAACAGTAATAAATATATTTACCAATAATAAGCGTCATCAGGCAAACACCATTCTTTTCTGTTTGCCAGGCATCTCCTTCTTCGCAGTTTATGTTTACCATGCAGGAGCCGGAAGCTCCGGGACCTGTATTTGCTTTAGTGCGGGAAATATATAAATGATTATATCCATAGCCGATTGCATCTATCGAAATACGGGGTTGTTCTCCTTCCCGGCTGCTTGTTTCATATTCGAGGATAATATCATCGCCCGCCAGAAACTCGGTTGCATATTCTTTTGTCGGTGGGTTGGTCTGATGGGTGAAAGCTCCAATTATCTGTGTTTTATCAGCATTATAAACAAATAATTTGCCATTCTCAGGAATATAAAAATCGTTGAAACTAAGCATCAACGCAATAGCATCTTTTGCCTGTAAACGCAGTTGCCATATATTATTGCCGTCCGGTAAAGTAGTCCAATTACCGGATTTATCTATTGTCAGATCCGTATTTATGAGAGTTCCCACTTTCAGCGGTGCCCCCTGGCTCACCTGCCAGGCGTCGACTGTTTTCAGGTCTTCCACGCTAAAATTAACGGGGATCCGAACGGTCGGCAGATCACTTTTTAATGTGTTTGAGTACTTGAAAGAGGCAGGTATCCCGCCTTCACTGATTTGTGCACGAACAGATTCCGGCAAAATAATTCCTGTTACTAACAGAAATAAGCTGATTAGCGGAAAGAGAGCCTTTTTATTCATAATGTACGTTGATTTATGATGTACTAATTCGCAAATGTAATATTTATTTCTGATCCGGATAGGGGTTTTTGTCGATTCCATGTCTTATAATTAAAAGTTAGATAAATAATTGAAGACAATGGAATCAACAAAAAGTAAAAAACAGATGCCGCAGCTTTGGTATTGGAGCCAGCCGGACAATGGATTTAGTTTTGAAGATGCGGAAACAATTGCGAAAGAATCCGTGTTTGAAGCAAAAAAGAACGATTGCCGGTTAGACAATCGTTACCTTTATATTGCATTTATGTAGAGAGTATCAGTTACCTTTTTGTCTCCTGTCCTGTTCCCAGGCTTTTGCAACCGCCTCATTAATATTGCTGCAAATATTTTCCGTTCCGATCTTTTTGTCGAAGCCGGACTTGACAAGTATCTTACGTACCTGTTCGTTTACACCGGAAAGGATCATGTGGATATGTTCGGCCTGCGACATTCGGAACAGGCTTTCCAAGTTGTGCAGTCCCGTCGAATCCATGAACGGAACTTTACGCATACGGATAATACGTATCTTCGGCTTGTCGCCCATATTGTGCATGATGTCATCGAATTTGCTCGCCACACCGAAGAAAAACGGTCCGTCGATCTCATACACTTCCACCCCTTTAGGCAATGAAAGAACCTCTTCGTCATGATGGATTTCCCCATCATCCGAAAGATCGATCTCATCTTTCACGACAGACACACGGGTGGTTTCCGCCATACGTTTCATAAAAAGGAACATGGCGATCAGTAATCCTACCTCGATCGCAATCGTCAGATCGAAGATAACCGTCAGGAAAAACGTCACCAGCAAGACAGACACATCGCTTTTCGGGTTTTTCATCAACGAACGGAACGTTCGCCATTCACTCATATTATAAGAGACAATGATCAGGACCCCTGCCAGGCAGGCCATCGGGATATGTTTGGTCAGTGGACCCAGGAAAAGCAGGATCAACAGCAATACGATTGCATGGATGATACCGGCCACCGGAGTACGTCCGCCGTTATTGATATTCGTCATGGTACGGGCAATCGCGCCCGTCACCGGGATACCGCCGAAAATCGGCACGATGATATTGGCCGCTCCCTGGGCGATCAGTTCGGTGTTTGAATTATGTTTATCACCTGTCACACCGTCTGCCACCGTAGCGGAAAGCAGCGATTCGATCGCTCCTAACATGGCGATCGTAAATGCGGAAGGAAGTAACAGGTTTATTGTCTCCGGATTGAAGCTGATAGATGCCGGACCGGGCAGGGCAGCGTTGATGGTAAAACGGTCGCCGATCGTTTCGATCCCTGTTATACCTAAATGATACCGCATGACATATACGATGATTGTCATAGCAATGATCGCGATCAGCGAGCCCGGAATCTTTTTCGAAAATTTAGGTGTGAAGGCTATAATCGCAATACTGACAAGTCCGATCAACAGAGACCATACGTTCATCGTATCGAAATGTTCGAAGTAAACAATCCATTTGGATATAAAATCAGCCGGTACCTTGTCTATCGTCAGGCCGAAAAGATCTTTCATTTGTGTGGTGAAAATCGTCAGGGCGATACCGCTGGTGAAACCGACAACAATCGGGTAGGGGATAAACTTGATAACCGTACCTAATTTCAATGCCCCCATAATCACCAGGATAATCCCGGCTACCACCGTCGCAATGGCTAATCCTTCGATCCCGAAATTCTGAATAATCCCATATACGATTACGATAAAGGCCCCTGTCGGTCCGCCGATCTGCACGTTACAGCCACCTAACAGTGATACGATAAACCCGCCGATAATAGCCGTGATCAGTCCTTTTTCCGGACTAACCCCCGACGCAATACCGAAAGCAATGGCAAGCGGGAGTGCCACGATCCCGACAATAATACCGGCCATCAGGTCGGTCATAAATTTTTCCTTCGAATAATTTTTCAGTGCCGATAACAGCTTGGGCTGAAAATCAAACCTGTTCTTCATCTTTCTGCCTAATTGATTAAAAATGCTGCAAAGGTACAAAAAAAAGAAAAAAATTATCCTTTCATGAAGTTTAATAGAAAAAACGGGGTTGTAACCCACAAAATAGCATAAAAAAACGGGGTTGTAACCCACAAAATAGTATATTTGTATCTCTGAATCATTAATAAAGAAGAAGATATGCAACGATTGATTGATAATTTTACAAGATTGTTGGCTTATACCAATCTTAGCAAAAAGCGATATTTGTTCCAACAGATCAATTGGAAGCATCGACTGATTGGGATTACCGGGCCACGCGGTACCGGAAAAACAACTTTGCTTTTACAGCATATTAAGGAAGAGAAGTTGGGCAGTGCGGCGTTATATGTCAGTCTGGATAATATTTATTTTTCTCAGAATACATTGGTGGACCTGGCGCATCAGTTCTATATAGATGGCGGTACTCATCTGTTTCTGGATGAAGTACACCGGTATCCCAACTGGGCAATCGAAATAAAAAACCTATATGACAGTTATCCTGACCTGTATATAGTCTTTACAGGGTCTTCTATCCTGGAAATCTATAAAGCACAGGCCGATTTAAGTCGTAGAAGTGTGATGTACGCTTTACGTGGGCTCTCTTTTAGAGAATTCCTTTATTTTGAAGATATTATAACATTGCCTCCTTTCCCATTAGAAGAGATACTGGATAAGCATACTGAACTCGCATCCGAGATTGTGACAAAGGTGAAGATACTGCCGGCATTCCATAATTATCTGCAATATGGTTACTATCCTTTCTATAAGGAAGGAAAGGATATTTACTACGACCGTCTGTCCGGTATTGTAAACACGATATTAGAGAATGATCTGCCTTCAATAGTAAATTTACAGTATGCCACTATTTTAAAAATGAAACGCTTGTTGACTCATGTGGCTACTCTTGTACCCTATACTCCCAATATCAATGACCTTAGCGGGTTGATCGAAACTGACCGGAAAAGTCTGTTAAGTTATCTGCAATATTTGGATCGGGCAGAATTGCTATTGCAACTGTATAGTGGAAAACGGAAATTGTCGGAACTTACAAAACCTTCCAAACTATATATGGAGAATACTAATTTGCTGTTTGCATTGAGCCATAACACGCAGAGCGGCACTTTGCGTGAGACGTTTTTTGCCAATCAGATGGTTTACCGGCATGAACTGACTATTCCGTCGGAAGGTGATTTTATGGCGGATAATACCTGTCTGTTTGAAGTAGGCGGTAAAGGAAAAAGCTTTAAGCAAATCCGAAATATCCCCAATAGCTATATTGCTTATGACGATATGGAAATCGGACTGGGAAATAAAATTCCGTTGTGGATATTCGGTCTTCAATATTGACCCTTATTGTATAAAACGTATTTTTCACTCCAGAAAGACATCCGAAACTAAACAAATGTTAATCCTTTTTTTTGACCTCAAAAAGGGACTTTTTCCTCTTTTTTGAGCGTTTCCATCAATTACGACCGTCCTCTTTGCCATTACGACCGTGCTAATAGGTAGTGCACTCGGCACCTCGCGAAGATTAGCACGGTCGTAATGGCGATTTGGACGGTCGTAATTGAAAAGAGGACCGTCTAAAGGGCAAAAAAGCCCCTAATTTTCCTTGCGATATTTGGAACGCCGTCCGTTTTATTTTCAAATATTCGATTCTCCGGGAGTTAAGGTTTATCACATTGTCGGCGTTTCCGTCTTTCGGCAATCAAATTATACACTTTTTGGAATGGGCTGCGCACCTCGTTTTTCCTATTGTCAGAAAGGGGAGCTTAAACCGTGAAAAGAGTCAATCCAAAATCGATCAGAATTTCGGGCGAAATAGAAAAACGGCTGAAAAGGGGGTTATTGTCATTTTTCTTTATTTAGAGTAAGGATTAAAAACTCAAATTATAGATTCTATTTATGTAACGATAGAAATATTTTTATCATCTAAATTAGTAATCCCCTTAAACATTTTCATACCTTTGAGCGTTATTATTTATAGGCGATTAGACAAACTCATAATTATCTTACATATATTAGCGTTATGGAAAAAAGTATTAAGGGTACTCGTACCGAGCAGAATCTGCTGAAATCATTTGCCGGAGAATCTCAGGCAAGAAGTCGTTACACATTTTTTGCAAGTGTAGCTAAAAAAGAAGGTTACGAACAAATTGCAGGTGTGTTTATGGAAACAGCTGAACAGGAAAAGGAACATGCAAAGCGTTTCTTCAAATTCCTGGAAGGTGGAATGGTTGAAATTACAGCTTCTTATCCGGCTGGCGTGATCGGAACAACTGCTGAAAACCTGGCTGCCGCTGCTGCTGGCGAAAACGAAGAATGGGCAGACCTCTATCCGGCTTTTGCTGATATCGCAGACGAAGAAGGCTTCAAGGAAATCGCTGTCGTTTTCCGTATGATCGCAAAGGTGGAAGCTGAACACGAAAGACGTTACCGCAAGTTGTTGGCTAACGTGGAAGCAAACAAGGTATTTGAAAAAGACGAAGCGATCATGTGGCAGTGCCGTAACTGCGGTTTCGTATTCGAAGGCAAGAAGGCTCCGATGAAATGTCCGGCATGTGCTCACCCGCAGGCTTATTTCGAACCGATGAAACAGAACTATTAATTATCTTATTAGTTTTTAAATTAGGGCGCTCCCTTACAATAATATGTTGTAAGGGAGCGTTTTTTATGAAATAAACTCTATCTTTAGCCCGACTATTTATATGAATCTGAATTTACCTGTTGATGAGCATATCGATAAGAAATCTCAATAAAGTGTATCCGAATGGAAACCACGCACTAAAAAATGTCAATCTGGAAATACCGACCGGTATGTTCGGGCTGTTGGGGCCGAATGGCGCAGGTAAGTCTACCCTGATGCGTATCCTTGTCGCACTTATGGAACCGACCTCCGGTGAAGTCGATATCTGTGGCTACGACCTGATGAAGCAGCGGAAAGAGATACGGGGCATATTGGGGTATCTTCCGCAGGACTTCCGTTTCTTTGCCAAATATAAAACGTATGAGTTTTTGGACTACGCTGCGCGTCTTTCCGGAATGAACCGTAAGTCTTTCCGGAAGAAAGCGGTGGATGAGATGCTGGAGAACGTGGGGCTTTTCGATGTGCGCGACCGCTATGCCAACAAGCTGTCGGGAGGTATGAAGCGCCGTTTGGGGATTGCCCAGGCGTTGATCCATCATCCGAAGGTGATTATCGTGGACGAGCCGACTACGGGCCTCGACCCGGAAGAGCGCATCCGTTTCCGTAACCTGCTGTCGGAAGTCAGTGAGAATGACGTGACGATTATCCTGTCGACGCATATCGTGGGGGATATTTCGAGTACCTGCAACTGTATGGCGTTGATGAATAAGGGGGAAGTGTCGTTCTTCGGTTCTCCGCAGGATATGCTGAAGCAGGCGGAAGGGAAGGTGTGGCGCATACGGGTGACCAGTGACGAACTGCATGAGGTGGATAAGCAGTACCCTGTTATCTCGACTATTCCTTCCGGTACGGGTTGGGAAGTGCAGGTGGTGGCCGATGAGGTGCGGGGGTATGAGGCGGAGTCTTATACACCTAACCTGGAACATGCCTACGTCTATTATATGGAGAATAAGTTGAACCGGTGGAGAAACGATTAAAGGAGGTTGCCTGCGAGATGTCATTTATCACAAACATACAATCCGTTGCGAAATACGAAAGTAAGATACTGGTGCGAAGCTGGTTCTTCCGGATCTTCACGCTGCTTGCCGTCGCCTTTTTAGGGTTCTTCAACTTTGCCATGCTGTTGATGGAGGATAGCGGGGGGCTTTGGTTCGAGAAATCAGTTGCTTCCAATATACCTTATTTTAGTCTGTTGTTGTTGAACACGGGGCAGGCGGTGGTGGCTGTCTTCCTCTCGTCCGAGTTCCTGAAGCGGGATAAGAAGCTCGATACGTCCGAAGTCTTTTATGTCCGTCCGCTCAGCAATGCGGAATATGTGGTCGGGAAGATATGGGGAAACTTGCGTGTGTTCCTGCTTCTGAATGTGCTGATATTGGGGATTGTGATGGCTTTAAACTTTATGGCGCCCGGTATTGCGGTCGATTGGCAGGCCTATTTCATCTATTTCTTCCTGGTCAGCCTGCCGACGCTTATTTTTATTATCGGGCTTTCCATTTTCCTGATGTTGTTGTTGAAGAACCAGGCGTTGACCTTTATCCTGTTGTTGGGGTATATCGGGTTGACATTGTTCTATATACAGGATAAGTTTTATTACCTGTTCGATTATATGGCCTATAACCTGCCGTTGTTCAAATCGACGATTGTCGGGTTCAGCAGTCCGGAGTTGATGTTGAACCACCGGGCTATCTATCTTTTTGCCGGATTGGGATTTATCTTCTTTACGATCTTCCTGTTCAAGCGGTTGCCTAATGCCCGGAGGAGCCATTATCCCTGGTTGTTCCTATCCCTCTGTATGTTCGGGGTGGCGGGGACGGCGGGTTTCCGGCACATACGCCTTATCCTGGAGGAAGGAGAGGTGCGGGCTTTATACACAAGCATCAACAATAAATATGTCCATACGCCTAAGATGGTGATCGACCGCTATGATATTTCGGTGGAACAGAAACCTGAGTCGATCGAATCGGTCGTCACGATGAAAGGGGCGGCCCTTGCCACATCCGATGTCTTTACCTTCTGCCTGAATCCGGGGTTGAAGGTGGAAGAGGTGAAGGAAGGGGAGAAGACGCTCGACTTTAAACGGGACAAACAGATCCTGCTGGTGGATTTCGGTAGGAAGATAGAGGGGGGGGACACGGTTTCGCTCTCGGTACGCTATGCCGGACGGATAGCGGATAACTTCTGCTATTTGGATATTCCGGCCGAGGTCTTGCAGGAACCGTATGAGAAAGAACTACTGAAGATAGATAAGAAATATAGTTTCCAGACACCCGACTATGTGCTGTTTACACCCGAGACGTATTGGTATCCCCGTCCCGGCACAGCATACAGCGACATAAGTCCGGACTGGCAGCAGACCTATTTCAGCCGTTTCCGGCTGGATGTGAAGCCGCTGCCCGGGCTGGTTGCCGTTTCGCAGTCGGGTAATGCTCCCTATCAGTCTGTTTCGCTGATTATCGGGCGGTATGAGCAGAAGAGCTTCGAGAGCGACAGTACGCTCTATAGTGTCTGGCATATAAAAGGGCATGACTATTATGAGGCGGCTTTCGATTCGATCCGCGATACGATTCCGGGACTTGTCCGGAACCTGCGGGACAATCTGGAACGTACTTATAAACTGAGCTATCCGTTCGACCGCTTCTCGGTGGTGGAGGTCCCGGCACAGTTCTACAGCTATGTCCGTTCCTGGTCGCAGGCGCAGGAGGTTGTACAGCCGGAGATGGTTCTTTTCCCCGAAATGGGGTGTATGTTCAACCAGATGGACTTCGTCAGGAGCAAGAAAAACCAGTTGAGATGGGCGAAACGCGGAGGGCGGGAGATTAGCGAAGAGGAGGCTGAGATACGGACGTTGAACAGTTTCCTGTGGATATTCTCGCAGACGGAGGGTAATTATAACTTCTCTTCCGGCAGCCGGGGTAAGTTCAATATCTCTTCCCAGAGCAATCCTTATCTGTTGTTTCCCGAGCTTTATAATTTCCGGTATAATATTTATTCATCCGTATGGCCTGTTACGAACCGTATCATCGAGCTTTACCTGCAAAAGAAAGCCGATAACAACGGTTGGGAGCGGGAGATTAACGGCATCAGTAATAACGAGAAGGCGAACCTGCTGATGGAGAAGCAGTCGTTTAAGGAGCTGCTGTCCGATGTAGAACATCGTGACTTGCTGAACAATATTATCAGTCTGAAAGGCTACAGCCTGTTTGCCCCTGCCGAGGTAAATATCGGGGTCAGCCTGTTCCGCGATTCCCTGTATGCCGTGTTGGGGCGGAATGAGTTTAAAAACATTCGCTTCGAGTCTCTGCTCGATACGTTAGGGATGATCAGCCGCTCCGATATCCGTTCGGGTATCTCCGGTTGGGAGCGTCCGACGCCGCTTCCTTTTTATACGATCGGACAGCCCGGAGTGACAAAGATAACGAATAAGGGGCAGGAGAGTTTTGTGTTGAAACAGTTGGTGAGCAATAATTCCGATTACGACGGGATGCTCCAGCTCGATATACAGGCCAGGGGCAATGGTCCGGATATCGATCCGCGCACCAGCCGGAAACTGCCGCTTGCCGCCCATCAGACCAAACTGTTGGTAACCGTTTGGGAGGATGCGCCTCTTCAGGTGGATGTCAATACGCTGATATCCGGCAACTTGCCGAATGTGTTGAACCTGCCTATCACCAATATCCCGGAAGAACGGGAGCGGGCGATCGATCCGGAAGGGGATTTTATCGTTCAGGACTTTTCTCCCGAGGCGGAAGGGGAGGTGATCGTCGATAATGAAGATGCGCTTTTCTCCCTGTCCGAACCGGCTGTTGTCGGACTGCTACCCAAATGGCTCGATAAGGTGGAAGACACCTCCTTTAAGTATGCCGGCGTTTCTCCCTGGCGTGCTCCGCTTCAGTGGACGGCGACGACGAATGCGGCTTACTACGGCCGCTATATCCGTTCCGCCTATGTCATCAAGAGTGGCAGCGGGAACCAGACGGCTACCTGGAAAGTGCCTGTTCCGGCTGCCGGACAATATGATGTCTATTATTATGTTTCCAAGGATAACGAATTGAAATATAATAAGCAGGCCGTCGGGGAATACCACTTCAAGGTCGCCTATGATGAGGAGAGCGAAGATGCGTATATAGATTTGAAGAAGGCGAATGAAGGGTGGGAGCCTTTAGGGGCTTACTACTTCAGCGGCGATACGATCCGGATCACCCTCACGAACGAGTGCAAGCTCCGGAGTGTGACGGCCGATGCGGTCAAAATAGTAAAACGATATTAATTAGTAGATACGATACATGATGCAAAGAGAGTTACTATCCATGAAAAAGATGCTGCTGACGGGCCTTGCCTGCCTGAGCCTGTCGGTTCCTTCCTACGGGCAGATCGCACTGACGATCGAGAAGGCGATGGATATTGCGGAAGAGAACAGCCCTTCCCTGCGTCGTTCCCACATGAACCTGGAACGCTATCAGCAGAACCTGATTGCACAGCGGGCCTCCCTGAAATCGAGGTTCTCGCTGAACCTTAATCCGGTGGACTATAGCAAGAGCCGTAGTTTCGACAACCGCCTGTCGCAATGGTACACCAATGAGAAATTCGGTACGAGCGGGACGTTCCAGGTCGACCAGCCGATCTTGTGGACGGATGGTGTCCTTTCGCTGATCAACCGCTTCGGATGGCAGGACAACAATTCCAATATAGACGGGACGAAGACCAGCAACAAGGCTTTCAGTAATGACCTCTATCTGCAACTCTCGCAGCCTATCTTTACCTATAACAAGCGCAAGATGGAACTGCAACAGATCGAATATGACTACGAGAATGCCAATATCAGCTATGCCCTGCAACGGCTCAATACGGAGAAAGACATCACCCAGCAGTTCTATTCTGTCTATATGGCGCAAAGCCAGCTGGCCATTACGAAGGAAGAACTGACCAACGCACAGCAGAGCTATGATATCATCAAGAATAAGGTCGAAGCCGACCTGGCCGCCCGCGATGAACTGTTCCAGGCGGAGGTAAACTTAGCATCCGCCCGTTCCTCCATGGAAGAGCAGCAGGTTTCGCTTGA
Source organism: Parabacteroides sp. AF17-28 (assembly GCF_003479205.1). Taxonomy (NCBI): domain Bacteria; kingdom Pseudomonadati; phylum Bacteroidota; class Bacteroidia; order Bacteroidales; family Tannerellaceae; genus Parabacteroides; species Parabacteroides sp. AF17-28. Next base: position 56,634 of record NZ_QUGV01000030.1, read on the forward strand.
AAACGCGAAAGACCAGCTGAAGCAGACATTGGGGATGAACCTGGACGAAGACCTGATGGTCTTTGCCGAAGTGCAGATCAAGCCGGTGGAGGTGAACTTAGAAAAGGCGATCCAGCATGGCCTTGAGTCGCGCCTCGAACTTCGCCAGCGGGAGATCGAGAGCAAGGAACTGGCTTTCGACATGATCAAGACAAAGGCGTTGAACGAATTTAAGGGCGACATTTCGCTTTCGTTCGGTCTGATCGGTGATAACCGCCACCTGGACCAGATCTACAACAATCCGACGCAGAACCCCCGCGTCGCGATCACCTTCTCCGTTCCTATCTTCGACTGGGGAGAGAAGAAAGCCCGTGTCAAGGCGCAGGAGGTAGCCCAGAAGATCAACCAACTGGAATTTCACGAAGACAAGGTGAGCATCGAGCTGAATATCCGCCAGACCTGGCGCAGCCTGGAGAACCTGCTTTCGCAGATCAAGATTGCCGAACAAAACGTGCTGAATGCCCAGCGTACCTACGACCTGAACCTGACCCGCTACCGCGAAGGCGATATCACCGGTATGGACATGAACCAGTTCCAGACGCAGCTTTCCAATAAGAAGATTGCCTACACGCAATCGCTTATCAACTACAAAATCGAATTGTTGAACCTCAAAATACTTTCCCTCTACGACTTCGAGCACGATGTGGCTGTTGTCCCGATGAAAGATTTAATAACGAAAAAATAATATGAAATATTCAATCACCTCTCTTCTGTTGTTGGCTGTTTTACTGGCCGGTTGTAACAATCAGCCGCAGAACACGCAGAACGATATTGCAACCCCTGTCTCTGTGATGGAACTCAAGAAAGGTTCTATCAGCAAACTGGTCAATACCACCGGGACGGCACAGCCTACTTACGGCGTCACCCTCAATTCCGAGATGAGCGGCCTGTATAAGTTACAGACAAACCCGCGTACCGGTAAGCCCTTTAAGTTGGGCGATCTCGTTTCCAAAGGGCAACTGATCGTCCGCCTCGAAGACAAAGAGTATGAGAACGGCATTGCGATCGACGCCAAAGAACTGAGCCTCGAAATAGCCGAGCAGGAGCAGGTGAAGCAGAAAGCCCTTTACGAAAAGGGCGGTGTGACACTTAGCGAGATGCGCAATACGGAGGTAAAGGTGACGAACGCCCGCTACGATTTCGAGAACGGCAAGCTCAATCTGGAAAAGATGAACATCACGGCTCCCTTCGACGGTGTGATTGTCGACCTGCCGCATTATACTTCGGACGTCCGGATCGAGCAGGGAAAACCGGTTGTTGGCATCATGGACTATGCCCGTATGTATATGGACATCAACCTGCCGGAAAGTGCTATCGGATATGTGAAGGCGGATCAGCCGGTCCGTATCACCCACTATACTTTGCCGGAAGATACGATCAAAGGGGTGATCAGCGAACTGTCGCCGGCTATCAGCTCCGAGACACGTACCTTCAAGGGAAAGATACTGATCCAGAATGACGGTCTCAAACTCCGTCCCGGAATGTTCGTCAAGGCGGATATCATCGTCAACAAGGCGGATAGCGCCATTATCATCCCGAAAGATGTGATCCAGTCCAACCGCCGTACCAAATACGTTTATATCGTTGAAAAGAACACCGCCCTGCTTCGGGAACTGAAGACCGGTCTCGAAGACGATAAGAACATCCAGGTTCTGGAAGGCCTGAAGGAAAACGACAACTTAGTGGTGAAAGGCTTCGAGACGTTGAAGGAGAATGCGAAGGTAAAAGTACAGAAATAATGTGCCAATATGCCAATGTGGCGCTTCGCTAAATATGCGAATGAATTGGTACATTTCATTGGCACATTGGCATATTAGCACATCAGCACATTATTAATATGAAAAGCATTATCAAATTTGCAGTAAGCAACCCGGTCACTATCTGCATGCTCGTATTAGCGATCCTGCTGTTGGGCAAGATATCCTACGACCAGCTGGCTGTCGACCTGCTGCCCGACCTCAATAACCCCCGGCTCTTTATCGAGCTGAAGGCAGGCGAACGTCCGCCGGAGGAGATAGAGAAGCAGTTCGTCAAGAACATCGAATCGATGGCAATACGCCAGAGCGATGTGACGCAGGTGTCGTCCGTGATCCGTGCCGGCTCTGCCCGTATCACCGTCGAATATACCTGGAAGAAGGATATGGACGAGGCTTTCCTCGATTTGCAGAAAGCGATGAACCCGTATGCCCAGAACAAGGATATCACCGAACTGAAGATCACGCAGCACGACCCGAACCAGTCGCCCGTCGTCCTGATCGGCCTCTCGCACCGCAGCATTACCGATATGGCGGAGCTCCGCAAGGTGGCCGAGAGCTATATCCGTAACGAACTGATCCGTCTGGAAGGTGTTGCCGATGTCACGCTGTCCGGTGATGAGGTCAGTACGCTGACGATCCGTACCGATCCCTATAAGTTGGATGCCTTTAAGCTGACTGTTAATGATATTTCTTCCAAGATAGAAGCCAATAACCAGAGCATCTCCGGTGGCCGAGTCAGCGAGTTGGGGTTGCAATATTTGGTGAAGAGTTCGAGTCTCTTTGCTACGGAAAGCGATTTCGAGAACCTGATCGTCGGCTATAAGGCGGTCAAGGCGGAGGAAGCTGCTTCGGCAACAGCCGGTAGCACGACGGCAGGAAGTGTCGATAAGGCGCCGATCTTTTTGAAAGAAGTTGCCGATGTCCGTTTTGAGAATGCACGGCCTGAGAATATTGTCCGTATCAATGGCGAGCGCAGCATCGGGCTGTCGGTCTATAAGGAGATGCGGTTTAATACCATAAAGGTGGTAGACGGCGTGATCCGCCAGTTGGGGATGATCGAACAGGCGCTGCCCGGCTACCGTTTCCAGGTGATTACCAACCAGGGAACTTTTATCAAGAATGCGATCGGAGAGGTGAAGAACAGCGCCGTGTTGGGTATTATCCTGGCGGTGATCATTATCTTCGTTTTCCTCCGCCGGTTGGGGACTACGCTGATTGTCAGTCTGGCGATCCCGATCTCGATCGTTGCTACGTTCAACCTGATGTTCTTCAATCATCTTACCCTGAACATCATGACACTCGGCGGTCTGGCCCTCGGAGCGGGTATGCTGGTCGACAATGCGATTGTAGTGATCGAGAGCATCTTCCGTAACCAGGAGAAAGGGATGACGGTACGCGAGGCAGCCATTACGGGAACGTCCGAAGTGGCGGGGGCTGTTATCGCCTCGACGCTGACGACGATTGTCGTGTTCCTGCCGATTGTCTACCTGCATGGCGCCTCCGGAGAGTTGTTTAAGGACCAGGCCTGGACGGTGACCTTCTCGTTAGTATCGTCGCTGTTTGTGGCGGTGTTGGTGATCCCGATGTTGTATGACCGGATTACCGGACGACGGGATAATGGTGATGGCGTGGGTGGCGTATGTAGAGACGCACGGCCGTGCGTCTCTACGGTCGAAACGACGACGGTGGATACAACGCAGACGGTAATTGGCATTCGGATTACCGCCTACGCCCCCTTCCTGCGTGCCCTCTTGCGGCATCGTTGGGTGGTGATCGGCTGTGCCGTGGGGTTGATTGCGCTGGCGGGTTTGCTGGTGCCTTTTATCGGGACGGAGTTTATGCCTCGGGCGGAGAGCCGGGCTTTCACGGCTGTTATCAAGCTGCCGGAAGGGACTCCGTTGGAACGTACCGCTTCGGCCGTCGGGAACTTAGAAACATTGATGCACACCATTTCGCAGGATTCGCTCTGTACGATCTACAGCCATATCGGATCGGGGAGCGGTTCGGAGAATGATATATTCGAAGGCGAGAATACCGCCGTTATGAAAGTGATCCTCTCACCTTCCTGCCCTGTCCCGCCGGAGGTGGTCATGGAACAGTTCGTGCAGACTACTGAAAACACCGAAGGATTGGAAATCACCCTGAAGCAGGAAGAGAACTCCCTCAGCTCCCTCTTAGGTAGCGAAGGTGCTCCCATTGTCGTAGAGGTGAAGGGAGAGGAACTGGACGAGATCGCTGCCCTTACGGATGAGGTAAAGCAGCGTCTCGGGGATGTCAGGGGCATCTATAATATCCAGTCGTCCGTCGAAGACGGCGCCCCCGAGGTGACGATCTCCGTCGACCGTACGGTTGCCGGTATCAATAACGTAAGCGTCTCGACCGTTATCGAGCAGTTGAAACAGCAGCTCACCGGCCTGGAATCCGGCAAGATGGAGTACAGGGGAGAGATGCGTGACATCCTGATCAAAGTGCCCGACATCACCCTGCGTGACCTCGGTACGCTCGTGATACGGAGCGGCGAGAAGGAATTCCGCCTGCAGGAGATCGCCACGATCACCCATTCACAGGCGCCGAAGGAGATCTTCCGCCGTAACCAGAACCGTATCAGTAAGGTGACCGCCAGTCTCGACGCCGGACACTCGCTCGACCGTGTTGCCGCCGATATACGGCTTGCCGTGAAAGATATCGACCTGCCGAACAACTATTCGATTACCGTCACCGGAGAAGAAGAGAAACGCCAGGAGTCCATGAACAGCCTCCTGTTTGCCCTCGCCCTGTCGGTCATCCTGGTCTATATGGTGCTTGCCTCGCAGTTCGAGTCGCTGTTGCATCCTTTCACGATCCTGCTGACGATTCCGTTGGCGGTCGTAGGGGCGATCCTGTTATTCTTCCTGACCGGGACGACGATCAACATGATGGGTGTGATCGGTATCGTGATGCTGGTCGGTATAGCGGTGAACAATTCGATTATCCTGGTCGACCGCATCAACCAGTTGATACAGGCCGGTATGCCGCTTGACGACGCGATAGTGGAGGCCGGCAGCCAGCGTATCCGCCCGATCCTGATGACTACGCTTACGACAATCCTCGCCCTCCTGCCGATGACATTCGGTTTCGGGGAAGGCGCATCGCTCCGTTCGCCTATGGCGATAGCGGTGATCGGGGGGCTGGTCACCTCGACGGTCATGAGTCTGGTGGTGATACCGTGTGTTTATTACGTGTTTGAGAAGATGAAAAGAAGATAAGTATGAACTTTTTACTACATAGAAGGATTGCGATCTGCATGCTGTTTATAGCCCTGACAGGCCTCGGCTATGTCTCGTATAAGCAGTTGCCCGTCGAGTTGCTGCCCAATGCGGAGCTGCCGATGCTCTTCGTGCAGGTGTCGGCTCAGCAGGATATGGATCCGTCGTATGTGGAGTCGGAGGTCATCATCCCGCTCGAAGGTGCGATCGGCACGATAGGCGGGGTGGAACAGATCGAATCGCAGGTCGACAGCCGCCAATCCTCTATCAAGATAGACTTCAAGCCGAACGTAAACTTCAAGATCACCGCCCTCAAGCTACAGGAGAAGATCAACGAGACAGCCTCGACGCTGCCCGAAGGTTTCACGGTACAGATACAGAAGATAGACGTCTCGATGCTCAGCGGCGGCTTCATGTCGTTGCAGGTGCGCGGTTCGGGTGGTACCGACCGTGTCCGTAACCTCGTGGAGAAGGAGATACGTCCCGACCTGGAAAATATCGACGGGATCGCCTCGGTCAACGTCTACGGAGGCCGTGAGAAGGCGATCGAAGTGCAGCTCGACCCCGATGCCTGCAAGGCACTTAACCTGACACCCTCCACAATCAGTGGCATCCTGACGCAGAACACGCAGGAGAAAGCCTTTGTCGGCTACGCCACAGAGCCTGACGGGAAGTATTTCGTGCACGTCGACTCGCCCTACGCCGAAGTGTCGGACCTCGAGAACATCGTCGTCGCTCCCGGCCCTATCCTGCTGAAAGATATCGCCACGATCTTCTTCGACAAGAAGGAGGAGACCAGCTATAGCCGTGTGAACGGGAAAGATGCCGTCTCCGTCTCCCTGCTTGCCGATTCGCAGGCGAACCTGATTCAACTGTCTCACCGTACGACAGCCGTTATCGACCGCCTGAACGAACAGCTCGCCCCGCTCGATCTCTCGATCGTGGTGGAGAGCAACCAGGCAGAGACGATGGAAGACAATATTGACCAGATCATTCACCTTGCCCTCGTAGGCGGCTTGCTTGCCGTCCTTATCCTCTGGCTTTTCCTGAAGAATCTCCGGCTGGTGTTCTTCATCGCCCTTTCCATTCCGATCTCCGTTTATACGGCGTTCAACTTCTTCTACGGGGCGGGGATCTCGATTAACAGCCTGACGCTGGTCGGTATGGCGTTGGCGATCGGTATGCTGCTGGATAATAGTGTGGTCGTGCTGGAAAATATCTATCGTCTCTCGGCTGCCGGTAAGAGTCCTGAACAGTCGGTGACGCAAGGTACGCGGGAGGTCTGGCGCTCTATCTTAGCGGCTACGCTGACGACAGTTACGGTCTTCCTGCCCTTCGTCTTTTCCGATAACTTCCTGATCAAGTTGATGGGGCATCATATCGGCGTCTCGATCATCTCCACCCTGACGATTTCCCTCTTCGTCGCCCTCCTCTTCATCCCGATGGCGACGTATACGGTGTTGAGGCGTAAACGGAAAGTGGACACTGTCTTTTACGAGAAGGTGTCCGTGACGCAGCGGCCTGTGCAGATATACTTAGTGCTGCTGAAGACCTGTATGCGGAATCCGGGCGTGACGATATTCGGGGCTGCCATCCTCTTGTTCGTCTCCCTGATCCTCTCGATCTCCCTCAATATACAGGACCGTAAAGAGGTGGAGAACGACCGTTTCAGCATCTACGTGACCATGCCGACAGGTAGCACTTTAGAGAATGCCGACCAGGTGGTCCGCGTCATTGAAGAACGCCTTGCCGAGTTCCCTGAGAAGCAAGACCTGATCAGCCGTATCCGTGAGACGGATGCCGAACTGACGTTTGTCCTCAAAGAGGATTACCAGAAGATCGGGAAACGCAAGATATCCGATATCAAGTCCGACGTGCAAACCCGCCTCCGGGCCATTAACGGCGCCGAGATATCTTTGTCCTCTCCTTCGGGCGGAGGCCAGGGCGGAGCCTTTGGGGGAGGCAGTGATATGTCCGGTATGGGCGGTTTCATGCGCCTCCTGGGAATGGGTGAGAACCGCGAACGGATCGTTATCAAGGGTTCCGACTTCGACCGTATGCAGCGTGTGGCGGAAGACTTCCGTTACTACCTCGACGAGCAGGAGTTCATCCGCAACACCCGTGTCTCCTACAACCGCCGCCAGCCGGAGATCCGTCTCGGCTTCGACCCGATCCTGCTCACTTCCTTCGATATCTCCCGTCAGAATATATCCTCCGGCCTCGCCTCGTTGAACCCGGAGATGTCTTCCGGAACCTCCTTTAAGGTCGGCGAAGACACCTACGACATCATCATCCGCAATCGGGAGAACCGGACGGAAGAAGAGCTGGAAGCCGAAAAGAAGCAGGACAAGACGGTCGACGACCTCCGCGAAGTACGCATCCCGAATGCATCCGGCGGACTGTACCGCCTCGAAGACATCGCCACGATCGACTATGGCCGTGGACGTGCCCGCATCACCCGTGTGAACCAGGACAAGCAGATCGAACTGTTCTACTCCTTCTCGCGCGACGTGGAAGACTCCAAGGACCTCCTCGAAGGCTACCGCTCGGATATCGACCAGTTGGTGTCGGGCTATAACCTCCCGTCGGGTGTGGCGGTCGAGGTGTTCCATGAGGAAGATACTTTTGCTGACTTCAAGTTCCTCCTGTTGGCGGCCTTTATCCTGATCTTTATGATCCTCGCCTCGGTGTTCGAATCCCTTGCGACACCGTTCGTCCTGCTATTCTCCATTCCGCTGGCGGCTATCGGTTCCTTACTGGCGTTGCTGCTGACGGGCAACAGTCTGCTGAATAATGCGAATGTGATGATCGGCTTCCTGATCCTGTTGGGTGTCGTGGTGAACAATGGCATTATCCTGATTGACTATGCCAATATCCTGCGGCGTCGTGGCTATCGCCGTAACCGGGCGTTGATGACGGCAGGGCTGTCGCGTATCCGTCCGATCCTGATTACCTCCATTACGACGATTGTCGCCATGTTTCCGATGGCAATGGGCAATGATGAGTATGCCGGAGCGATCGGTGCGCCTTTCGCCATTACCGTGATCGGCGGTCTGTCCTTCTCGGCGTTGCTGACGCTGATCCTGATTCCGACTGTCTGCATGGGGTTGGAAAACACGTTGCAGTGGTACCGGGGCCTGTCGCCGAAGGTATGGGTGCTGCACGGCGTGCTCCTTGTGGCAGGCATGAGCTGCATCTATCTCTATGGCGGCAGCCTGTTGTGGCAATCTATCTATGGAGTGGTGTTGCTGGCCGGTATTCCGGGCGTGACCTATTTTATGCAGGCCAGCTTGCGCCGTGCCCGTTCGAAGGTGATCGACCCGGAGGCAGATATCCATATTTCCGTTCGCAACTTAGTGAAGATATACGACTGGCCGGGACGTGTCAGCCGCCAGTGGCGAAGTGGTCTGCTGGTCCGCCGGCGATTGGGCTTGGAGAAAAGCTACCTCGTTCCCGCGCTTGACGCGGGATCGCAAAAGAACAACCCCGATCCCTCTTCTGATGATGCAGACACCGCCAGCACTTCTGCGATCCCGCGTCAAGCGCGGGAAAGAGGATTCTTTATGGAACTGAGCTGGCAATTTGCCCTCTTAGGCTTCGCCATCTGGTTCACCTGGTTCTTTATCGGGAGCAGGCTGTGGATCTTTATCCTTTCCTTCGCGATCTATGCCGCCACGCTCTATCTGTGGAGGAAGGTGCGCGAATACCTCTACTGGCGTTTTGCCGGAAGCCGTACGGTGAGGATTCTCAACCGTATCATCTTCTGGAGCATCCCGCCGCTGATTCTTTTTGCCCTGTTCCGCAGGTTGGATAATCCGAACCTCGTCGGTACCGTCGGGCTGCTGTGGACGTTTTGTATCGCCGTCTATGTGACTGCCGGTTACCTGTTTGAGAAGGAGATCAATATCGAGCGTGTGAAGGGACGCTTTGCCGGGCTCCGCCGTTCGTGGTTCCGGTTGGTGAAAGGCATCCCGCTGATCGGCAAACGCCGCCGCCCGTTCAAAGCACTTCGAGGCGTGTCGTTCGAGATCCGTACCGGTATGTTCGGCTTGTTAGGACCTAACGGAGCGGGTAAATCCACCCTGATGCGCATCATCTGCGGTATCCTGGAGCAGAGCTACGGAAGTATCTGGATCAACGGGCTCGACACCCGCATCTACCGGGAAGAGTTGCAGAGCCTGATCGGCTTCCTGCCGCAGGAGTTCGGGACGTACGAGAATATGTCGTCGTGGGAGTTCCTCGACTACCAGGCGATCCTGAAAGGCCTTGTCGACGGTGCTGTCCGCCGCGAACGCCTCGAATATGTCCTCAAAGCCGTCCACATGTACGACCGCAAGGACGAGAAGATCGGCTCTTTCTCCGGCGGTATGAAACAGCGTATCGGCATCGCCTTGATCCTGTTGCACCTGCCGCGCATCTTAGTGGTCGACGAACCGACAGCCGGACTCGATCCGCGCGAACGTATCCGCTTCCGTAACCTGCTGGTCGAGTTGAGTAAGGACCGTATCGTCATCTTCTCCACCCATATCATCGAAGATATATCCAGCTCGTGCAGCCAGGTTGTCGTGATCAACAAGGGCGCCCTGCGTTATTTCGGCGATCCGGTCGATATGGTCGGCATGGCCGCCGGTAAAGTCTGGCAGTTCGATATCGACAAGACAGCGTTTGAACAGGCATTAGATAAATCCCGTATCGTCAACCATATCCAGAAAGACGACCGGATCCGGGTCCGCTACCTCTCCGCCGCCTCCCCCTACGAAGGCGCGGTGCAGGTCGAGCCGAACCTGGAAGATGCATATTTATGTTTATTAAAAGGATTATAGGATGACACTGAAACAACTCATATCCCTCTTGCCCCGCCTGGTTAAATATAACCTGAAGATCATTTTTGCCGGGAAATTCATCTGGTTCCTGTTGGCGGCGTTCCTCTTCTTCGCCCTGTTCATGTTCCAGAGTGCCTGGAACCGGGCGGAGATCAATGAAGGGCTGATCTATAACCTCCTGATGTTCCCCTGCGTCCTGTTAGTGTTCTATCCCGCCGTGTTCGGCATCCAGAACGATGAGGACAGCCGGATATTGGAGATACTTTTCGGTATCCCCAACTATAAATATAAGGTATGGGGCATCCGCCTTTTGATGATCTACGTGGCGATCTTCGTGATCCTGATCGCCTTCTCGTGGTTGGCTACGCTGTTGCTTTATCCCGTCAATCCCCTCGAGATGGCAACGCAGCTGATGTTCCCGATCCTTTTCTTCGGCAACCTCGCCTTCATGTTCTCCACCATTACCCGCAGCGGTAACGGAACGGCTGTCCTGATGATCGTCATCGGTATCGTTCTCCTGATCTTCAGCAATACCCCCCTGATCGAACGTTCCTTCTGGAACATCATGCTCAACCCCTTCTCCATCCCCCGCAATTTCCTGCCGGTCATCTGGGAAGGCATCATCATCAAAAGCCGCATCTTCCTCTTTGTCGCCAGTATCGTCTGGATGCTCATTGGCCTCCTGAACTTGCAAAAGAGGGAGAAGTTCGTGTGACTTTCAACTATTCGAGGGGGACTTATTGTAAAAAACGCATTTTTCAGGTTCGGAAGACGCACGAAATAAAATAAATGTTAATCCACTTTTCAGCCGTCAAAAATGCACTTTTTTCCCTTTTCCGGGAGTTTTTTGCCATCACGACCGTCCTCTTCGCCATTGCGACCGTGCTAATCTTTGCGAGGTGCCGAGTGCATTACCTATTAGGACGGTCGTAATGGCGATTATGACCGTTCTCTTTTGAAAAACGACCGTCCTCATGCCCAAAAACCGCTAAAATTTCCTTGGGATATTTGGAACGCCGTCCGTTTTATTTTGCTACAGGCGATTCTCCAGGAGTTAAGCTTTATCACTTTGACAGCGTTTCCGGTTTTCGGCAATCAAAAAGAATGCCTTTTGGAATGGGCTGCGCACCTCACTTCATCTGTTGTCAGACAGGAAGGGATAATCAATGAAAAAAGTCAAACCAAAATCGACCAAAATTTCAGACGAAATAGAAAAACGGCCGAAATGGGGGTTATTGTAATTAATCCGATCTTGAACCCGTTCGTCAGCGAGTGACTTTTTTTCTAATTAGGTGAAAATTTCACAATAAAAGAAGTCTTCGACATGGGCCATATTCTCGGAATGGAAAAAAGATCAGTTGAATCAGCTCTTATACGTTAGTGTAAAAAGGGGCTCACCCGATATTTCTTGGGGGTAGTTCTTTTACATTTTCCTTACAATGCT
>NZ_QUGV01000031.1:0-1442 GCF_003479205.1 Parabacteroides sp. AF17-28
TGACCTTTCCTGAAATCAGTTTACAGATTAAACAATTATAACTAAACTCAATTTACATAACAAAGATTAAAACCTAAATTAGGTTTACACTCTTTTTGTTTATTCCTATAAAGGCCTTACATAAGCCACCAGCTTGTGAGAGACGGGCAAAGTTAGTAAATAAAGATGACCCACCCAAAAACTCATCGCTCTGGGAACGCCTTAGCGGCAAGGGAGTGGAGCACCACTCCCGACGAGCGCTGCTATTTATATGTAAGCAAGCGGTTGAGCCTTTCGCGCAGGATAATAATTCTTCCATTTCTTTGTCAGCACTCCCTTTTGATTATAAGCCTGGTCGGGTGTCAACCAATTATTACTGGCGTGCGGCCTTTCGTGATTGTAGAACTCTATGGCAGGGAGCAGGACTGCTCGTATATCATCTTCATTTTTAAACGTATACAAGGATAACCATTCCTGTTTCAATATGCCATTAATACGTTCTGCTACCGCATTCTCTAATGGATCCCCATGTTCCGTCCGGCTGACCCGTATACCATACTGGGTCAACAGATCCATATATGCGAAATAAGTATACTGGATGCCTCTGTCCGAATGATGGATTAATCCAGCCAAAGGGCCTCCAGACATCTTTATCGCTTGTTCTAACGTTTCTTGTGCATTCTTATATTTCAATGAAGAAGAGAGCGTCCATCCCATTATCCGATGAGAATAAAGGTCTGTAATCAGGAATAAATAGCAAAAGCCATTCAATGTCCAGATGTAAGTGATATCACTGACCCACACCTGATTAGCAGCCGTTGGAACCACTCCCTTGATCAGATTAGGGTACAAGGGAGCATACGGGTCTGCATAGGTAGTACGGGCCTTACGCCTTTTTATACGCAGCATAAAACCGCTATCTCTCAATAAATTATAGAAGGCATCACGGCCCATCGTAAACTTATCTTTAAAATAAGACTTACACATCTCAAAGAGTTTTTGGCAACCTATACGGGGCGCCTTGGCTCTGACTTCACGAATATATTCTATCACAAATCCCTTAAATGCAAGTTTTGCGAAATCAACTTCATGATGTTGATAATAAGACTGGCGACTAACACCAAACAGTTCGCACAAAGAAGACACTCCATAGGAAGGCTTCTCCCTGCGCAGTCTTACTACTGTTTGGTGCCAGCTTTTTTTCGAATCGGAATTTTAAACATTTCTTCCGCTACATCAATCATTGTGTCATACGAATCAGCACGCATTCTTTCCTGATAAAGAGCCAGTTTCGCTTCTTTCAACTCCCGTTTAAGACGAGTGATTTCTTCGGATTCCGACTTTGGTGATTCTGCTTTTTTCATTGAATTCTCGTTTTTGTCATCACCTACAAATTTACGAATCCAACTGCTAAGAGTCACTATCTGAGGTATAGAATGTTTTTTACATAACGCTCCTTTACT
>NZ_QUGV01000031.1:1452-64031 GCF_003479205.1 Parabacteroides sp. AF17-28
TTTTTTACATAACGCTCCTTTACTGATCCCACCGGATAGATACTCTTTCACTACTAATATACGGAACTCTTCCGTATAATTTCGATTGTGTCGCTTTTCTTTACACATTTTTATTTTCTAATTGTGTAAACTTTTTTCCGTACAAGTCACTCAGGATTCGTACTGGTCCACTTCACATCCTTCTTAGTTGCACCGGTCGGAGTAACAGTAGCCACTAACTTTTCAGATGTCAGGCGTGGCAACGTAAGCGTTGTTTTGTTAAGGGAGATACCGGTAACGGCAGTTCCTTCACCCGGGGTGTCGGTGCCACCGCCTTCGCTGCCGGATTTGAAGGTGATTGTCATAGTGAAGTCTTTGCTTGGAGTTTTAACTGTCCAATACAATGACTTACCTTGTGAATCTTTATTATCACTGATACCACTCAAACCATCTCCCGCAATTTCATCGATCACACCACTCTTAGAAGTAATTGTCAACTGCATACCGGTCGGGATCAGATCTCCTTCCTTAACTTCGGCACCGTCCGATTTGGTAATCGATACGCTACCGCCATTCACGATTTTCACACCCATCTTATACATCTGGACATCCGACAAGCTGACATATACTTTCTGATCTATTAAACCAGAAGTATAATTATTATCCGACGGAGTGAAGATGATTCCAAACTCACCTGCTGCCTCTACCGACTTATCTTCGCTCCATGCAAACGAACCGGCAACACGCATTCCATTCATTTCAACAGAACCACCATTCAAGCTAATAACAGAAAGAAGCGTGCCTTTCAGTACCGGACTGGCAGTCGGTAAAACGATTGTTGTATTCGCACTTCCAGCCTCGATTTTTGCCGGATTAATCTTCAAAGTTCCTACTTTTGTTGCAGCTAATGCCTTATGTGTATCCGTTTCTGCACAAGCGGCATAAACATCATACGTACCGACATTTATCGGTTCGACAATGGCACCGTCTTTCTTATAAGTAAACTGCCATTCATTAACAAAACTTGGCAACTTGCTTAAATCGGATCTGACATCGATCATTTGGGATGTATATGGTTTCTCTATCTGTTGTTCCTCTGTTACAGTAACGGAGGTTTTCTCAACAAAAACATTTTCAGCTTTTATGGTTATAGCAGCATCTGTAACCTTGAATGAATGATTAGTATCCAATGTCACGCCGGAAATTCCACTCCATTCTACAGAATACCCTTCATCCGCTCTCAACGTAAGTGTAATAGTCTGGCCTACATAGATAAGATCCGCACTTATATCAGCATCTCCATTTTTGAAACCGACTGTTCCATTAGTTGCTCCTGATATAGTGATAGTTGCTTTTGCGTTTGCAGCTTTAGTCTTTTCGTCTGTTGAGCTGAACACCTGAGTTTTAATTTCAGATAAATTATCATCGTCCGGCTTGAAAGTGGCATTAACAAAAGTAGGTGCATCTGCTTTCGTCATCCTTGCAGATTTCATTTCGTTAAAATCCCAACTTCCTGCTACTGTCATACATTTTGCAAGTTCTTCAGCAGACTGATTTGCTGCCGGAATATCCAAAATACCCGGTTTAGCCTGTTCTATCTTCAGTGTGCGTTTAGCCTCAAACTTCTGATATACGGCATCAGCCGGACGGGTAATTTTTACTGTATAAGTCTCAGCATTTAACGGGACATCGACCGTTTCACCTTTTGAGTTCGTATAAGAGAATTCGAAGCCTGCCAGTTTGTTGGCCGTTTCTACCACATACGGTTGTGCGTTACCGTTGTATGTTACTGTCGTCTCTTCCGGATTCAGGATCGAGAGTGGCGACAGCGTTCTTACATCGGCAGAGATATTGACAAGACCTTCTATTGTAATGTCGCTATTGTTCTCCACAGGTTTGTTGTTCACCAAGATTGCTGCCAATCTATACTTATCCGCATCATTTGCCGTAGCCGATATATTCAACGTTTTTCCATATTCATATTTCTGAGTAGAAACACCAGAGAATTTAACCCGACCGAGGTCGTCTACTGTCACCTGATACTCTTCGAGTTCAAATTCAGCAGAAATGCTTAGCTCGTCATGATTTACAGTAACTAAATTATCTTTGATATCATCACCATCAACTCGTAAGGATTTCAACCGATACCCTTTGTTCGGCACAGCGATCGCATTCAGAACCGTTCCTTCATCATATGAAGCATTAGGACTAACGGTCTTTTCTCCGCTTTTCAAAACAATAGCACCATTACTGGCTGGAACGACATTAACCATAAACTTGTTAGCCGGTTTATCCTGGAAAGTTGCCGCAATCTCATAACTGCCGCCGGATACTCCTCCTACGGTAAAGCTGGTTGCTTCCGTCGCTGGAGCATTGTTAGCCTTACTGGGTGGTGCTGTATATGTATATCCGACTTTCACCACTTCCTGGTCTTTGCCGTTTTTTACTCCCGGTTTAGCGTTAATCGTCAAGATGCTTCCGACTTCAACAGCTGTGCCTCCTGCAGTCAAACTTAATTGCTTCGTGCCGTTCCATATTTCAACGGTACCACCATCAACGTTAGCCAATTTAACTGTACGTGTCGCCTTTTCAAATGTTGCAGAAATGACGGCATCGCCTTCCGGTGTAAATGATCCTGTTACAGCCGTTTCTTCTCCACTTGTACCTCCTGAAATAGAAGGAATACTCGTCCATCCTGTAAATTTATAACCGGCATTCGGTGTAGCCTTTACTTTCATCTCTTTAAAAGTGGTGTATGAACTTTCATTCTTCGCAATATACCGATTGTCCACCGTTGCACTGTCAATAACGACAGTACCACCGGCTGTTTGCTTGACTGTGATTGTGGCAACTTTGCGGACGTTGATGCCAATATCAGCTGTAACCGTATTATAGAATGCAGCTGAATCTGGGGTAAAGATCGCTTTATACTTATTACTACCTGAAGCACCGGCTTTCACCAATGTGTTCGGGTCCATCCATGCCCAAGTACCCTTGATAGCGGTCGAGCCGGATGTTACAGTGCCACCCGTAATGGAAGCCGAAGCCAAAGTTTGGCCTTCTATCAAAACATCCGGGCAAGATTGTTCAGAGGCTGTTAACGCCTTTTTGTTGTTGACAGTCATCGGGATAACCATATTAACAGCTTTATGATCAACCGTTTCATCAGTTGTAAGCTTAACATAATATGTTCCGGCTGTTGTCATATTTGCAAGTAGAATAGACGTCGTACATTCTTTATTACTATAATACTCCTTAGTTAAAGTAACATTCGGAACGGTAGTAACCGATACGTCAGTTGCTCCACCAGTTTTTACAATCTGTTCCGTCCCTGAAACCGTCACCTTCACTTCCGGTTTATCAGCCCAAGTGATCATGATATCCGTTTTCTCATTCAACGCTCCCAGATCTATGGAGTAGTTGTTTACTTTATCGAAAGAGACTGTTCCTTTATCTGCGTCTTTCTGCTGTGGATTTGTTGCAGCTTCAAATGTTTTCTTATCGCCATTAACAGTAAAGGCAGAGATCATCTTTCCGGCATCGGCTTTCATTCCAACTTGGACAGAAGTACCGTAAACCAGCTTCTGGTCTTTTACCGCACCTCTACAAAGAACAGAATCATATGTAGATGTTCCTGATTTCATTGTCATCAGTGAGTCGGAACCTCCCCCATTATTTGTCACATTCAGCGTCACCGAGAACGTCGGGACGTCGGGCGCAGCTTTTGTATCTATATTTTGTGCGTATATCGTCGGGGCCACTGCGAGGAGGGCGAGGGATATAACGGATTTTATATTTTTCATATTTACTATCGTTTTAATTGTTACTTAACTATTACTTTCTGTCTGTTTACAGCGTAGATACCGGCAGGAACAGCGATCTGTGCGCCATCGTTTACGCGGGCATTGTAGTGAACACGTCCCAACATATCGACAACGATAACCTGCGTAGGTTCGGCCGTATGGATCGTGATCGTTCCATGTCCTGTTTCCACAAAGTAACCTTCCACCGGAACAATTTCATTGCCAGTCGGCGTATCACCAATGCGCAACGAACGCAGTGTGCTTGTCGTTGCCTCGTCAGCCAATACGAAGCTCTGGAATGCCTTGATTGTCGGATTAACCATACGATCAAACGTCTTTCCGTCGTCACTCAGGACATAAGCAGTCTGTGTCAGCGTCATATCGGACAGGTTGGGATTGGGGTAAATCTTGAACTTGACAGTTCCTCCAGCCTTTGTTGTTACAGTCGGAGCATTCGGTTCAGCTTTTGTTGCCAAAGAAAGATTAGAACCTGTTGAAGTAACGACAATCGAACTATCCTTTTCGGAAGCGATGATACATGCTGCCGCAGGAGTAGCGTCCTTACCCGTTACGGTAAACTTCGGTTTATCGGCTTCAATACCAGCTGTCCAAACACCGTCTCCGTCAAAAGCTGTAGTCTTGATATCTTTATCACTTGCCACATCCTTAACAGAACCAATCGTGAACGGGAATCCGAATGCCTTCCAAACCTTCGTTGTTCCATAAGTCAACTGAACGGCATTAGCAGTTACAGCTGCATTAGCAACCAGTTGTGCACCTTCTGCCATAAAGACTGTATCCAGAGACATAGCTACGTTAATCGTCAAAGTAGCACCGTCAGCGATTTCTACAGAACGGTTAGCGTTAATGGCATTATACCAGATCGTATTGCTATTAATTTTCACACAGGTATTACCAACAGAGGTTGTTGTAAACAGCTTATCATCATCACGTTTCAAATAGAAAACAGGCTTGTTACTTCCAACTGTCGCTGCAAATGCTTTAGCTGCACTCTCTCCGGTAACCAGGAATGCGTCTTTACATTCGATGATGATACTGTCGGGAATGGTATAAGTTGTCGGAACGGTGTCTTTTAAATTTAATGTTGTTAAAGCTGCAGTTACCTTAATAGAGGTTGCGACAATACTATCGCCAGGATAAGCAACAGGAGCTACAACATCAATTTCACCTTTGGATACAACTGACTTTTTATAAGGCCGAATCAGAGCACGCGGTAATGACATTGCTGCATTACGAATAGTATCGTCTCTCAAAACCAAGAAGCTATTACTTCCATCTGCTTTCAATATCTTTGTGTTACTGTCTGCTGAAATCTTATTGTTATAACGATCCATAAAACCATTAGGATCTGCGATGTTATTATAATCGACCATCACTGGTGTACGCATTTCATCCATATTATTAACTGTACAACGAATCATTTCAACAGAGCAATGTGTACTTGGCTTCACAGAGGTCCAAGTAGTTTCTCCAGCACCACCAATCTGAAACACAAAAGGAGCAATAAAACCTCCTATTGCTTCAGGAATACCTGCAGCCGGTTTATTTTGTATTGTACAATCAGTCAATTTAACCGTAGAGTAATCTGTTGCTTCAAAAACGATGACACCAAAACCATTTGTTTCACCGGCTTTTCCAACACCGGTAAAAGTCGTATTGCTTGCTTCTAAAGTCATGTAATCCGCTCCTCCTTCGCGATGAGCACCCTGCATATAAAAAGCACCCCAACCATAAACCTTTGAATCATTGATTACAAAATGCTGTTTAGGTGACTTGATCCATATAGAATAATGATAATTATCGCCCACAGATAATTCAGAGCCATTGATGGTATAAGTTGAATTATCAGCTCCTTCAGTTAGAATACATCTAAGCCCACTCAATGAATTTACATTCTCATTTGATGCTATTTTAGAATCAGTCATAGAGAAGTTGCAAAAACCTTTTTTATTGTAGAAGCCGATCTGGTTACCCTTAGTTAAATTGATATTTACTCTTAGTAAAGCAATCGTTGAAGATGTAACTTCTTTTAAAGAGATGGCTTCTCTTTTGTCAGATGTTCCTGGAGCTACAGGAATAATATCGACATCTGTTAATGACAAATTCGTTTTAGATTTTGTGATATCAATCATCGGAGTTACAACAGCGGTTGTCGTATTTTCAACTTCAGTCAAAGTCAGATTCGTTAAGATAATATCCGTTGTATCGCTTGGAGCAATAGTCCAATTCCCATTCACAACACACTTTGCCTTACCACTACCAATAACCGCAAACGACCTATCCAACGTAATATCCGTCGTCAACTCTTGCTTGTCTGTAGCTGTCCAAACAATGCCATCCACCGTTGCACCGCCATATGTAAACAGGGAGTCCAGTTCGGAGACATCAGTCATATTAGCCAGTTTCTTACCGGCAAGTGCGGTTTCGTTCAGTTCGTTTGTCCAAGTCAGAACTGCATTTGCAACCTTGAAACCGGAACTTAGTTTTGCCATCTGCCAAGTAGTTTTCCAATCAGCTTTCTCCTTCGTTTCAATGCTTACAAAAGAAAGACGTTGTTCAATGCTTCTTGCTAATACAGAATTAGGGTTATATGTATTCGGATTTTCTTTTGCATTATAAGCAATCTTTATTGTCTCTTCCAACAAGCTATTACCGGTCAAAGTAAAATGAGGATTGGCATAGCCTTTTCCCCTACTACTATCAACCGTTATACGTACGCCATGGCTATTGCCTTTCGTATGTAAATCTGTAGCAACGACTTTTGTTGCATTAACATTCAATCCTCCACCGGCATTATTAAATAGATTCACGTTCGTTATATAAATAGTTGAGTCCCTATTTTCCGTTGTTCCTGTAATCAAGTCCAAAGCCGTTGCATTCACCCCGTCTATTGTCAGATTCTGAACAGTTGAACCGGCTGAGTTTCCGTCAAACTTCAGTAAATAATAAGACTCACCTTCTTTAGCTTTGAAACTTCCTGTAATTGTATGACCGTTACCTTCTATCACTACCGGTTGCCTTACGTTAATGATACCATGAAATGCGCCAATAGAACTTTGAGCTATAACCAAATCATTAATATCCAAGTCTTTTTCGATAGAGATAGTCTTTACTAAGCCTTCTGAATGAGCAGTAGCATCGTTAACCATACCGGCCAAAAGATTCTGAAATTCAATTGCCGAATTTACCTTTACCGTTTTTGTTTCAGAATCATATTTACTTGTCCAGGCTGTTTTCTTCCAAACATATTTACTATCTTCTATTTTATAAAAATAATGATAGCCTTTCCATCCTTCAACATTAAACCAATCTTCTTTTTCTTTATAATCAGCCCATACCTGGAGCGGATCATTCAACTGGCTTGTTTTATCCAATGTAAAAACCGGAGTAGTGTTCTCTTTTTTATTTTCCAAATTGACACTACCCCATACATGGTTCCCAACGACCAATCCGGTTGCATTTACATTTGATGAATTGTTAACCAATCCAATGCCGCCGTTACCCAATAGCCTTACATTATTCAATGTTACCAGAAGCCCTGCATCTGTGCCTCTTTGATATACCGTTAAATCGTTATATCCTTTTCCATCAGCAGGCGTGGCATCTTTGCGATC
Organism: Parabacteroides sp. AF17-28; assembly: GCF_003479205.1. Lineage (NCBI taxonomy): Bacteria > Pseudomonadati > Bacteroidota > Bacteroidia > Bacteroidales > Tannerellaceae > Parabacteroides > Parabacteroides sp. AF17-28. The sequence goes on from NZ_QUGV01000031.1 coordinate 8,870, forward strand.
ATTCTTTAATGTCAGATCCTTTAATTCTACAGTACCGGATGTTCCGTCAACAACCATAATGTTCTGTAATGCAGTACCGGAAATAGTGAAGCCTTTTCCGTCAAGCGTTAAAGATTTACTGATTGTAATAGCCGATCCGCTTTCTGCGTTTGCATCCTCAATATCACCGGTTAAAGCAATCGTTTCGCCAGCTTTGGCGCCATCAATGGCTGCCTTTAATGTTGTCAGAGAATTGATCCCCTCCGCATGTAGCCAACCGACACTTGTCGTCAACCCTATACTGACGGCAAGCAAAAAGTGTAATTTTCGCTTCATAAGCTTAGTTTTTAATGTGAGTAATTAATTTGAAATAAGTTCTTAATAATTATTAGTTGGTATAATGTCAACCTAAGGATCGATATGAGTATCGAAACAAAGGTCAACACAAGTGTCGAAGCAGGAGCCGGCACTCATGTCGAAACAGAGGCCGACTCCTATATCGAAGCAGAGGTCGATAGGAAAAAGCTAAGGGTTAGTGCTTATAATTCCTTCGATCCCTCTACCTCTTTTTCTAATGTCAACAAAATCATTTTTTCTGTTACCATAATATTTTAAATTTAAGTTGCCCGTTGGTGAGGCGGGAACTACCAATACAATTTTTACCCTTATTTATGATATAAGGGTAAAGACAAAATTCCAGACAGTTTTTTGAGCTTACACGAAAAGGGGAAATCCTCTAAACATACAGAATTGTTCTGTTTTTGAAGTGATATTTTAAAGGTAGGGAAACTTTTATTTTATATCGTTAATCAAGCTTCGTTAAAAGCAATACAGTTCCGGTCCATCCTATACCCTTATCTCGATATATCTTCTCCAGACAGGTTATAAAACAGATATTGACTGAATTTTTATCAATAGCCTTTGATTATTTTTCCAAATTGTGAGATTTTCCCTTGTTTTTCATCTTTTTTATTACAACCTTTGCAACGTAGTTCTTGAATTAAGGGGCGTGGCGAATATATAAATAGTTGTAACAGAGTGAACAAACAGCCATTTCTCCTTATATCATAAATAAGGGCACTTTCTCTTTCCTTATCAATTTTTCTACTTTATTAATTACTAATTCATTGGCATTTCCTATCTCGCGGGTGTCGAGCCGTGCCAGATAGTGGTGAGTCATTTTCTCCGATGTATGTCCCAGGGCCTGGCTGATCACATTTATGGCTATATGTTGGCGATAGGCTTCCGAAGCCCAAGTGTGGCGAAACACATAACTTGTCATCGAGACAGGTAAATGCAGCCGCTCGCCAATCTCTTTCAGCCGGCGGTTATGCACGGCAAGCAGGGCTTTATACTGCTCGTGGCTGGTATTCTCCGACAACAGGGGAAACAGATAAGGGGAAGCCGGGTCAGCGTAGCGGTCGATCAAAAACTTCATGCCGGGACTGATCCGGATCTGAATCAGTGTTCCCGTTTTCTGGCGATGATAGGTCAGTATCCGGCCGCCTTCGCGGATATTATCTTTTGTCAGATGTACCAGATCCACAAAAGGCATCCCACAAGCCATAAAGCAAAACAAGGCAAGCCCCGCCGCCTGCGCCTGGTCCGGATGGTCTTTATAATTCAGACGGGCTATCTCCTCCATCACATTCACCGTCACTGCACGTTTCGCCGTCTCTTCACGTTTCAACCGTATCCCTTCAAACGGGTGTATCTTCGGCCTGTAGCGCATTTCCCGGCAAATCTTGTTATACATCGCCCGGAAACAGCTGATATAGCTGTTCACCGTATTCACACATAGTCTTTCATTTCTCAAAGAAGACATAAAATCTATCACCTGCGGGGGCCTCAAATCTTTATACGAGAACACTTCCTTCCCGCAAAAGCGGAAGAAGCGGTTCCGTACCGCCCGGTACAAGTCGGCGGTACTCTCCGCACCGGCTTCTCTTTTCTTCCTTTCCTGCTTTCGCATCGATTCATAAAAATTTTTCTTTTCCATAAGCTATTCACCTCTGTTTTAAAAAGGTAAATATACAACAGAAGATCGGAAAGAATAGTTATCACTCTCCCCCTTAACCACCGGCTGATCATCGGGGATTCTGATTTTGACAGAACTGAACTATCCCGTTCCCGCGCTCCGACGCGGGATCGCAAAGGAACAGGTTTTATCCAAAACTGGTAAATGATGATTTATGGGTCTGTAGAGATGCATGCCTGTACATCTCTACTCGTGCCGCAGGCTATTTTGCGATCCCGCGTCGGAGCGCGGGAACGAGGTAATTCACTTTTTCTTAAATACGAATTTCTATTTCTTAAATATGATCCCTTATAACTTTCAACTTTCACCTCTTAACTTTCAACTGTCCCGGGGGGCTTATTGTATAAAACGCATTTTTCAGGTAAAAAAAAGGCCTGAAAGCAAACAAATGTTAATCCGCTTTTTTGACCTCAAAAAAGGACTTTGTACTCTTTTCCGGGAGTCTTTAGGCAGGGAAGTCAACCTTTATTTCATTTTCGCGGTACTTTATCGCCATGAAGACGGTCGCCGTACCCTATGAAGACGGTCACCATTCCAATGAAGACGGTCGCGAGGGCGATGAAGACGGTCGTCGTGGCGACAAGCTCCCGGAACTTCCTTTGCATATTTGAGACGCAGTCCGTCTTCGTTTTGCTACAGGCGATTCTCCGGGAGTTAAGCTTTATCACTTTGCCAGCATTTATGCCTTCCGGCAATCAAAAAGAATTCTTTTCGGAACGGGCTGCGCACCTCACCCCACCTATTGTCAGACAAGAAGGGATAAACATGGAAGAAAGTCAAACCAAAATCGATCAAGATTTCGGACGAAATAGAAAAACCGCCGAAAAGAGGGTTATTGTAAATTCCGTGTTAGAAACATTGCAATATCCTGTAATAAATACTATATTTGTCTACCAAGAATACGTGCGACACAATCTCCTTCAACAATCAGTAATATAGGTAATAATACCTGTAATTTGTCTACAAAGCAAGAGAAAGCTTTGGTGTACATTTGCAATGTAGAAAACAGGATATCATTTTAAAGAATATCCGGAATAAATAAATTAATAATGAGTAATTGAATAATGGAACAGATTAAAAACAGGGAATACGGAGGTGAACGCCCCCTATTCGCCACCCATGATCTTCAACTGGAAAACGTAATAATCCATACGGGGGAATCCGCATTAAAGGAATGTAGTAATATCATCGCTGTAAACTGCCGTTTTGAAGGGAAATATCCTTTTTGGCACAATGACGGATTTGTTATCAAGAACTGCCTCTTCACGGAAGGCGCACGCGCCGCACTCTGGTATTCCCGAAACCTGCAAATGACAAACACGATAGTGGAAGCTCCGAAAATGTTTCGCGAGATGGACGGGATAAAGTTGGAAAACGTACAAATCCCCAATGCACTGGAAACTTTCTGGCACTGCCGTAACGTCGAACTGAAGAATGTGCAGATCGACAAAGCGGATTATCTGTTTATGCACGGCGAAAATATCCGTATCAAGAACTATTCCCAGAACGGGAACTATTCCTTCCAGTATTGCAAGAACGTAGAAATCCGGAACGCGGTCATTAACTCGAAAGATGCATTCTGGAACACAGAGAATGTGACGGTGTATGACTCCGAGCTGAACGGTGAATATCTGGGATGGCATTCGCACAACCTGCGCTTGGTTAATTGCAAGATTTCCGGCACACAGTCACTTTGTTATGCACATAATCTGATTATGGAAAACTGCACAATGGCGGACGATGCCGACCTGTGTTTTGAATACAGCAGCGTGCAAGCAACCATAAACGGCCCCGTGCATAGTGTGAAAAATCCAAGTAGCGGCAGCATTACAGCCGAAAGTTATGGTGAAATCATCATCGACGAGAATATTAAAGCACCCGGAAACTGCGAATTGAAATTGTGGGATAATTAATACATTCGACAAATGAAATATAACTTTGACGAGATAATTCCCCGTCGCGGGACAAACTCTTATAAATGGGATATGGCAGAGGATCACGATATCCTGCCAATGTGGGTGGCCGATATGGATTTCCGTACGGCTCCCGCTGTAATCGAAGCATTACGGAAACGGGTGGAACATGGTATTTTCGGGTACACGAAAGTTCCTCCCGCCTATTATGATGCAATCGGAAACTGGTTCAGACGGAGGCACGGCTGGAAAATAGAGAAAGAATGGATCATCTATACGACAGGTGTCGTCCCGGCCCTTTCGGCAGTTATCAAAGCACTGACAGTTCCCGGCGACCGGATATTGGTGCAGACGCCGGTCTATAATTGCTTCTTCTCCTCCATCCGAAATAACGGATGCGAAATAATCGCCAATCCGCTTATCTATGCGAATGAGACCTACAGGATCGATTTCGAGGACCTGGAGAGGAAAGCGGCCGATCCTAAAGTAAAACTGCTCCTGTTGTGCAACCCGCATAATCCGGCAGGAAGAGTCTGGACACGGCAGGAGTTGACGCGCATCGGAGAAATCTGCCTCCGTCATCATGTGTGGGTCGTAGCAGATGAAATCCATTGCGAATTGGTCTTTCCCGGACATACATACACTCCTTTTGCTTCGATCTCGGAAGAATTCCTGATGCATTCCGTCACTTGCACTTCGCCAAGCAAAGCGTTCAACCTGGCAGGATTGCAGATTGCCAATATCTTTTCTGCCGATGCGGACGTACGTGCCAAGATAGACAAGGCGATCAACATCAACGAAGTTTGCGACGTAAATCCGTTCGGTGTCGAAGCGCTGATGGCCGCCTACAACGAAGGAGGAGAATGGCTGGAAGAGTTGAAACGCTACCTTCTCGACAATTATGATTACCTGAAAATGTATTTCAAAGCGCATCTTCCGCAATATCCCGTGACGGCGTTGGAAGGCACCTATTTAGTATGGGTCAATTGCTCGGTTCTGAAACAATCCTCCCAAGATATTGCACACGCATTGCTCGATAAAGAAAAGCTATGGGTGAACGAAGGCAGCCTATACGGCGAAGCGGGCGAGAATTTCATCCGCATCAATATCGCCTGCCCCCGTAAAACCCTGGCCGACGGATTGGAAAGGCTGAAACTTGCATTAACAATATGAAGGCTCACACATGGAGCGGCTGGCAGTCCGGGCAGAAATAGACCGTGCCTCCTAAATAAGCCTCTTTGGATATGATTCCACCGCAACATGGGCAGGGGGACGTATATGTATTCTTGGACAGGACAGACCGGTAACGGCCTCTGTTTCCCAGGAAGTCAGTTTCCGTATCGCGTCCTCCCCCGTCGGTCATCGCCTGCAAGGTGTTTTTGAGGGAATGGAAAAGTGCTGCTTTATCCGTGTTGAACAGGGAATGGATCTTACGCTTCGGATGCAGCTTCGCATTGAAGAGAATGTCTTGCAAGACGCCATTTCCAAGTCCGGGAATCCGCTGTTCCGTCGCCAAGAATGCTTTTACGGATATGTTCTTCTGTTCGGCAGCCAGCTTCCCTTCGAAAAAGGATTCGTCAAACTGTTCACTCAAGGGAGAAACACTTTCAAGACTCAGCGTATGGTATTTATTGTCTAACGCATGGCGGAAAACAGAAATACTTCCGTACATACTTGTCGTAAAGCTTACGTATGACTCATCATCGAACGTAATCAGCAATTGATACTTCGACGGTACCGGATCGCCCGGACGCCCGTAGCGCATATTGATCCCGTCTGAAATACTGAGAAAGACATCTTCGTCCATACAAACATCGACAAAAATACCCTTTCCTACGGCAGATATAACTGTCCTTCCAACTAAAGAATCCCTGATTTCCTCCGGAGTTCCACTGAAAAAAGTAAACTTGTGCAAATGGGTGGCACCATACACATTTGTTATACAGCGCCCGGCAAGAGTCTGTTCCACTTGGCGGCCAATCGTAATAGCTTCGGGTAATTCAATCATATTAATAATATATTTGCGATTACTACATACAGTCAGACAAATATAATGAAACAAAATCAAGCATATTTTATTATCCCGGGAAAAAATTCTATTTTTGTCTACATTTAGTAATTTATACACCAATGAAGGTCAAACTTAGTATTATACTATCGCTTTTAATCACCCTGCTTTGCGCCAACCAGTTACAAGCTCAGGAGAAGGCTTTCCCGAAAAAAGGGGAAGGCATCGCTCTTTTTCTGAAACGCCACAACCGCACCGGCGCAGACTATCAGAAGCAATTCATCGAGCTAAATAAAAGCAAATTAGGAAAAGGTAACACCCTGCGGATGGGAGTCAAATATACGCTTCCGCCTTTACAAGGTAAGGAAGCCGCCGTCGCTGCAGCCAAACGGGCGAACTACGAACCGTTGTTCGGCAAGGAGCTTGCTTCCTACAAAGTAACCTCGTCCGAACTGAAAGGCGCCTGCTTCTATTTAGTCAGCGGGCATGGAGGGCCCGATCCCGGCGCAATCGGACGAATTGGCTCCGTCGAGCTGCACGAAGACGAATATGCCTACGACATTGTCCTGCGCCTGGCGCGCAATCTGATGATGAAAGGCGCCAAAGTGCACATCATCATACAGGATGCCAAAGACGGAATCAGGAACGACAAATACCTGAGCAACAGCAAGCGGGAAACCTGTATGGGAAGCCCGATCCCCTTCAACCAGGTACGCCGCCTGCAACAGCGGTGCGATAAGATAAACGCACTGTTCAAGCAGGATAAATATGCTTACAAACGGGCAATCTTCGTACACGTGGACAGCCGTAACAAAGGCCACCAGACGGACGTGTTCTTCTATCACCAGAACAAGAACTCCGAAAGTAAGAACCTGGCCAAGACCATGCGGACCACCTTCACGCACAAATATAACAAACACCAGCCGGGACGCGGGTTTACCGGGACAGTGGACGGACGCAACCTGTATGTCTTGCGCCACACGACACCGGCTTCCGTCTTTGTCGAATTGGGTAACATCCAGAACAGTTTCGACCAGCAACGGATCATCCTGAGCGACAACCGCCAGGCATTAGCAAACTGGTTATGCGAAGGCTTTGTTACCGATTATAACCGTTATAAGAAAAAAACACGGTAAAAAAGTAACACCCGTTCGTTAAAAAGACTACATTTGCAATTGAAACTAAATAAGAACATCGTTTTAAACATACCATGAGTAATCCTTATATATCCCCGTTCGCTAAACCCGTATATGTAATGCTGAAGCCCGTCGGATCGGTTTGTAACCTGGCGTGCGAATACTGCTATTACCTCGAGAAAGGGAAACTTTACCCCGAGGTGAAAAATCATATCATGAGCGAACAACTGCTGGAGAAATTCATCAAGGACTATTTAGAATGCCAGACGATGCCGCAGGTTCTTTTTACCTGGCATGGCGGCGAAACGTTGATGCGCCCTATCAGTTTCTACAAGAAAGCGCTGGAGCTGCAACGCAAATACGGGCGCGGACGCCAGATAGACAACTGCATCCAGACTAACGGAACACTGCTGAACGACGATTGGTGCCGTTTCTTCAAAGAAAATAATTTCCTTGTAGGCGTCTCGATAGACGGCCCGCAGGAGTTTCACGACGAATACCGCCGGAATAAGCAGGGGCTTCCCTCCTTTTATAAAGTGATGAAGGGAATCGAACTGCTGAAAAAGCACGGTGTGGAATATAATGCAATGGCGGTCGTAAACGATTATAATGTGGATTACCCGCTGGACTTTTACAACTTTTTCAAGGAAATAGACTGTCATTACATCCAGTTCGCCCCTATCGTGGAGCGTCTCGGGTTCCATCAGGACGGGACGTTACTGACTTCACCGGAGCAGCAAGACGCCAACATCAAACTGGCGCCCTTTACGGTAGACGCCGGGAAATGGGGTGATTTCCTTTGCGCGATCTTTGACGAATGGCTGAAAGAAGATGTCGGCAACTATTACATCCAACTTTTCGACTCTACATTAGCAAACTGGGTAGGCGAACAGCCGGGCGTTTGTACGCTGGCACGCACCTGTGGACATGCCGGAGTGATGGAGTTCAACGGCGATGTATATGCCTGCGACCATTTTGTATTTCCCGAATATAAGTTAGGTAATATCTATACCCAGACACTTACCGAAATGATGTACAGCCAGCACCAACTGAAGTTTGGTGCCGATAAATACGAAAAGCTCCCTACGCAGTGTAAGGAGTGCGAATACTTGTTCGCCTGTAACGGCGAATGCCCCAAGAACCGTTTCCTTCACACGGCTGACGGCGAACCCGGACTGAACTATCTTTGTAAAGGATATAAGAAATTCTTCAAACATGCGGCTCCTTATATGGACTTCATGAAAAAAGAACTGTTGGCACAACGCCCGCCTGCCAACGTGATGCAATGGGCAAAAGACAATAAACTATAATCGAATATATGAAATACAACAGACGTGATTTTATTAAAACAGGAGGTATGGTTATGCTCGGATCATTAGCGGTTCCCTCTTTCTTGGGAAGTTGTGCCGGTAATGAAGCAGACAAGGCTACCGGTATCTCATTCGCTCAGAACCATTTTGGTGTAAGTGAAAGCGACATGAAAAAAGTGCTGGCAGCAGCACTCGAAAAAGGCGGTGATTATGCCGACTTGTTCTTTGAACATTCTTACCGGAATAACATCGGATTGCAGGACGGGGCGGTAAACCGCGCTTCTTCAAATATTGACTTCGGTATGGGTGTACGTGTATTGGCCGGCGATCAGACCGGTTATGCCTATGTAGAAAACGTAACGCTCGACGAGATGCTGAAAGCAGCCCGGACGGCTGCCCGCATCGCAACAGGTTCGGCCGGCAAAGCTCCGGTAAACCTGACAGAGGAACCGATCATTAATAATTATTACGGCATACAGACTCCTTGGGATGAGATTGCCGTAAACGCAAAGACTCCTTACCTGCAGAAGCTGAACGACCAGATTTTTGCACTCGACAAACGGGTACATAAAGTAATGGCTTCATTAGGTGACACGACTTCACATATCCTGTTCTGCAACTCTGAGGGACAGACGTACTATGATTACCGTCCGATGGTAACATTGAGTGCGGTCTGCATCATGGAAGACAATGGCAAAATAGAAAACTCGTATGCTTCCCGCGCTTTCCGTATGGGAGCCGAGTTCCTGACGGACGATATCATCAGCGAAGTGGCAAAAGAAGCGGTGGAAAAGACTTCTATCCTCTTCCAGGCAATCAAGCCTAAAGGAGGTGAAATGCCTGTCGTAATGGGTGCCGGCGGTTCCGGTATCCTGCTCCACGAAGCAATCGGGCATGCTTTCGAGGCTGACTTCAACCGTAAGAATACCTCTATCTTCTCCGACCAGCTGAACAAGAAGGTCTGCAACGAGCATATCAACGTAGTGGACGACGGGACGATCCCCTTCAACCGTGGTTCTGTCAATATCGACGACGAAGGTATTCCCGGCCAGAAGACATATATCGTAAAAGAAGGTATCCTGACCAGCTACATGCACGACCGTATCAGTGCCAAACATTACGGTATCCCGTCAACGGGCAACGGCCGCCGCGAATCATTCCGTCAGATGCCGATCCCGCGTATGCGTGCTACCTATATGGAAGCCGGCAACGTAACGGAAGAAGAGATGATCTCGACAGTGAAGAAAGGTATTTATGCTTCCAGCTTCACCAACGGACAGGTACAGATCGGTGCAGGCGACTTCACGTTCTTCGTGAAAGACGGTTACCTGATCGAGAACGGCAAGCTGACACAGCCGATCAAGGATATCAATATCATCGGTAACGGTCCGCGTGCGCTGGCCGATATAACGATGGTCGGAAACAATTATAAGATGGATAACGGCACCTGGACATGCGGTAAGGACGGACAGTCCTGCCCGGTTACCTGTGGTATGCCATCTGCTTTGGTTAGTAAACTCACAGTGGGAGGAGAAAGCTAATTTCATAATTCTTAATTCATAATTAGAATAGCATGATAACGAACGAAAATAAAAAACTGGCTCAATGGGCGATGGAGTTTGCCCTGAAAAACGGTTGCCAGGCCTCACGCGTGAGTATCTATAACGGCTCAAGCAGTTCTTTCGAAATACGCGATATGAAAATGGATCGTTTGCAGCAGGCATCGGAAAACAGTCTGGTGATCCACCTGTATGTAGACGGACGTTTCGGTTCTTTCTCCACAAACCGGCTGGATAAAAAGGAGCTGGAAGGTTTTATCCGCAATGGCATCGATTCGACCCGGTTCCTGGCAGAAGACAAAGCCCGTACATTGCCCGACGCTTCTCTCTATTATAAAGGTGGCGGTGCAGACCTGCAGCTGATGGATCCGAAATTCGATTCGATACAGCCGGACGACAAAGTGGCACTCGCCATGAATGTCTGCAACGAAATGATGGGTAAAGACGACCGCATCATCTCTGCCAACTCATCTTACAGCGACGAGAAAGACTTCAAATATATGGTTGCCAGCAATGGTTTTGAAGGAGAAGCCTCCGGTTCTTCTTTCAGCCTGGTAGCCAGCATTAGTATCAGGGGCGAAGGCGATGCCCGTCCGGAATCGTACTGGTTCGATTCTTCCCTTTATTACGACACATTGATAAAAGAGGGATTGGGAGTAAAAGCCCTGGAACGGGTCCTACGTAAATTGGGACAGAAAAAAGTAGCTTCCGGCAAGTATCAGATGGTGGTAGACAATATGAACTCCGCCCGCCTGATCTCTCCGGTAATCGACGCTTTATACGGTTCTTCCATTCAGCAGAAAAACTCTTTCCTTCTGGATAAGATCGATCAGAAAGTATTGGGCGACAAGTTAACGATTATCGATGAGCCGCACATGGTGGGTGCATCCGGTGCCCGCTACTTCGATGGCGAAGGTGTAGCGACTAAACGTATGCCGGTTTTTGAAAACGGTATCCTGAAAACATACTATATCGATACCTATTCTGCCAACAAAATGGGCATGAAGCAGACAATAGCCTCTCCTTCCATCCTGACGATGCAGATGGGCAATAAAGATACGGAAGGTTTGATCGCCTCTGTCGATAAAGGTATCTTGGTTACCGGCTTCAATGGCGGTAACAGCAATAGTACGACCGGTGACTTCTCTTATGGCGTGGAAGGCTTCCTGATCGAAAAAGGGAAACTGACACAACCGATCTCTGAAATGAATGCGACCGGCAACATGATTTCCCTGTGGAGCAACCTTGCCGAAATCGGAAACGACCCGCGTACCTATTCCAGCTGGCGCGTTCCTTCGTTAATATTCGACGGGGTGGACTTCAGCGGACTATAATTCGAAAGAATAAAAACAAAAATAAAAGGTGGAAACGGTTAGCGTTTTCACCTTTTATTTTTGTTTTTATACCAACAGATAAACCGATATAAAGTGACAGACGCTTCCCCCGAGCACAAAGAGATGCCAGGCCGGATGCATATATTTGTATTTATCCAAGAAAAAGCACAGACTGCCGGCTGTATAGAAAAGACCGCCGCCAATCAGCCAATATAACACATCCATCGAATCCGTTTCATGAAGAACATGGAGCAAAGGCTTAAAGGCGATAACAACCACCCAACCCATAGCCAGATAGCAGACCGTTTTCAAATGGTCTTTCTTCCTCATCCTGCGAAAACTGAGCCAGACGCCAACCACAGCAGCAATCCATACAACTGCAAAAAGCGTCCATCCCCAATACCCTTCCTGCCGGAGAGCAACCAGGGTAAACGGCGTATAAGTCCCTGCAATATGCAAATAGATGGCACTATGATCGAACCGGCGCAATAGTCTTTTCTGCCGCGCATTCGTCGAAGCATGGTAGAAAGTTGAAGTCACGTATGAAAGCGTCATGCAAACAGAGTAAACGGCAAAACTGCCGACCGCCCAGGGATTACCGCTACGGATAGCCGCTGTCATTAAAACAATGATTGCGGCTATGCCAAAGAGCATCCCGGCACCGTGTGTCAACACATTGGCGACTTCCTCGCCGTGAGTTTGTCTTTGTCGGGCAACCATCCGGTTAAAGCTGTTCGGCTTTGAAACCGGCCTCTTTTACGGTTGCGATCACGGTTGCAGGCGCAATATCCGCTTTTACTTCCAAGACCTTGTTCGGATCAGCCAGATTGATCGACCAGTCGTCCGAAGACATTATCGTATTAAGCTTTGCACCTATTGCAGATACACATCCGCCACATTTGGCATTTGTTTTAAATTTCATTGTTGCCATAATCATGCTAATTTTAAATTGTTATTTCATGAATTTTAATCGTAAACTATTCAATACGACCGATACGGAACTGAATGCCATCGCTGCACTCGCCAACATCGGATTTAACAACAGTCCGTTTACCGGGAACAGGACGCCTGCCGCCAACGGAATGCCTATTACATTATATATAAAAGCCCAGAACAGGTTCTGATAGATCAGCCGGACCGTCTGCTTCGACAGGCGGATAGCCTCGGGAAGCAACAACAGATCGGACGTAATGAGCGTAACCATTGCCACATCCATGGCGATATCCGTCCCTTTCCCCATCGCTATGCTGACATCTGCACGGGCAAGCGCCTGCGAATCGTTAATACCGTCGCCGACCATTGCCACTTTCTTTCCCTGCTGCTGGAGGGAAACGATGTATGCTTCCTTATCGTTGGGCATCACTTCTGCCTTATAATAATCGATTCCCAATGTAGCGGCCACCCGCTCGGCTGTCCGTACACCGTCACCAGTCAAAAGATGGACTTCTATCCCCTGCTTTTTAAGCTCCTTAACAGCGGCGGCTGATGTGGGCTTGATGCGATCCGAGATAGCCAGGACAGCCAACAGTGTGGCATCCTGCCCGTAAAAGACGACGCTTTGCCCCTCTTCCTGCCACTTTCCGATCTGCTTACGTACCTTTTCGGGAACATTTGCCTGGAATATTTCTAACAATCCCTGGCTACCGACCCAATACGTGACACCCTCCACCTGGATGCGGACGCCACGGCCTGTCAGACTTTCGAAGTTATCCGTGTCGCAAACCTTCGCCCCGGAATCATCCAACCAGCGGATAATGGCGGAAGCCAAAGGGTGCTCGGATTTCTGTTCCGCCGTATATAAGATATCCAGATAACGGGTGTTATCCTCTGAAATCCAGTAAGAATCCGTGACAACAGGAATGCCTTCCGTCAATGTCCCGGTCTTATCCATCACAACCGTATCGATCTTACATAAATTCTCCAGTGCAAAAGCATCCTTTATCAGGATATGACGTTCCGCCCCTTTTCCCATTCCGACCATCAAGGCTGTCGGAGTAGCTAACCCCAATGCACACGGGCAGGCGATCACCAAGACCGATACAGCCGATAGCAGTGCATACGAGAAGTATCCTTCACCACCGATAACCAGCCAACAGACAAATGTAATCAACGATAACAAAACGACGACAGGTACAAATATACCGCTTATTTTATCAACAATACGCTGGACCGGCGCTTTACTCCCCTGCGCAGCCTGTACCATCTGTACGATCTGCGCCAGGACAGTTGTGTTGCCAACGCCTGTCGCTTCCATTGTAAAGGCACCTTTCTGGTTGATCGTTCCCGCCAGGACACGGTCGCCTGCCGCTTTCTCCACCGGGATCGGTTCACCGCTCAACATACTTTCATCCACGGATGAATTTCCCTGCAGCAGAGTCCCGTCCACCGGAATCTTTTCCCCTGGACGTACACTCACGACATTTCCCACCTGAAGCGTAGAGATCGGCACTTCTTCCTCTTTCCCATCCGTAACCAGCCGGGCAGTCTTAGGCTGTAACCCCATCAACCCTTTTATAGCCGAAGAGGTACTGTTCTTGGCCCGCTCTTCCATCAATTTTCCCAACAATACAAAGGCTATGATCACTCCGGATGCTTCATAATAGACATGAGGTTCCAAACCTTTATCCAGCCAAAAACCGGGACACAATGTATTGAAAAGACTGAACAGGAAAGCGATCGAAGTACTGAGCGCCACCAATGTATCCATGTTTGCCTTTCCCTTTAACGCATGCCGCACGCCGCTCACATAGAACGAGCGGCCGAAAAAGACCATGATAGCCAATGCCAACGCCATCATAATCCAGTTTCCGAACGGCATATGCATGAATACCATCCCTAACAGGGCTAAAGGAATGGATAACACCCATGCCCCTATCGTATTCCGTTTCAAGACCCTATAATGCTCGCGGGCCATCTCTTCCTGCATGGCCACGGGGTCTTCCGCCTCGACGATCAAATCATATCCGGCAGCCTGTACGGCAGCTTGCATGGCTTGCAAAGTAATAACAGCAGGATGGTAGGTAACCGTCAACGTATTAGCTGCAAAATTCACGGCCGCCTTCTCTACGCCCGGTAAAGCCTGCACCGTGCTCTCCACGTTACCTGCACAAACGGCACAACTCATTTCAAGGACGGGCAATATCTTAGTTTCTATTTCTCTCATATCGCGTTTAGATGTCAAAATTGTTTCCAATAGTATAACAAAGATACGGTTTATTCGGTTATCCCGGAATTAAAAAAAGATTCTGTGAATTTAATAGAATTATTTGCAGAAAGGGGCTATTATTTAACATTCGAATATACGACCTTTGTCCAATAATCAAACGAATGAACGAATAAAATTTAAGACGTATGATACTTGATTCATTGAACAACACAGAAAAAATCGAATGCCTGCATCCTCTATTCAAAAAAGCATTCGATTATGTAAAATCTACCGATTTCTCTAAAATGGAAGATGGGAAATATGAACTGGATGGTTCCCGTTTATATGTAAGCATCGCCAGTATCTTCGGCAAAGAGAAACAAGATGCCGCTATCGAAACGCATAAAAAATACATTGACATCCAGATGCCTTTGTTAGGCGTTGAAAAAATCGGTTGGAAACCCGGATGCGAGTTACAGGAAGAATCTGCTCCATACAATGAACAGAAAGACATTACATTTTATGTCGACCGCCCGACTGCCTACACAAAAATCTACCCGGGACAGTTTGCCATCTATTTCCCGGAAGACGGCCATGCACCCGGTATCGGCCAGGGGAACATCCGTAAAGTAATCGTGAAGGTACAAGTAGAAGAATAAAAACATATATGCTTCGTTTTTAAGACACACCTGTTTTGAAAACGAAGCATATATGTTTTGTATCGAAAACAGAGCCACCAAGCCTAACGCCAGACTGAAAAAGCCATAAATTCCTCCAAAACAGTACAGAATACACATTTTCCGCAAATTTGCAGCTTAATATTCTTTGATTTTCAAAAGTTTTATCTAATTTTGCAAAGACTTGTTCGCGTAGACACTATTATTCCAATGAAATTATAAACGACTAACCCTATCCTAAAAACTTTTAGGTTAGGGATTTTTATTTATGAATATCTGTGTCCAGACATGAAAAGTCAGTCAATTTATAACAGAGTTGCAGGGAAATGTTAAATAGCCGAAGATGAAGTCGATTCTAATTGTTGATGATAAACCGGAGATAGCAAAGATCATTATGATCTACTTATCCAGTTCGTATCAGGTAGTGTACATGGAGAATCCGGTAAAGGCCATATCGTGGATGAACGAAGGTAATATCCCGGACGGTATTATATCTGATCTGAACATGCCGGAAATGAGTGGTGAAGAATTTGTCTGTTATTTGAAAGGGAATGAACTTTTCAATCATATTCCTATTCTGGTCCTATCAAGCGAAGAAGGCAGTGCGACAAGAATACGTTTATTAGAACACGGAGCTGAAGATTTCATCGTAAAACCATTCAATCCTGAAGAATTAAGAATAAGGGTAAAAAGAATTGTAAAATAATAGATATGGAATATATCTTTTGGGGAAATCACTCTTCATTACCGCAACGGTTGGAGAGAGCCTTAAATCAAAGTGTATTAGAATGCCTGACATTGACAAATATTTGTCAGGCAATGGAGCATCTTAACTCTTCCAGTATTTGTGTATTCTTGGAAAAGAATGATGTTCATGCAGATCAGGATACAATTCGGAAATTACGCCAACTTTATTCAAATGCATATATTATTTTGTTCGGCCGTTCATTGAGCAAAGAAGACAAAATTGCATATATAAAGGCCGGAGTCAACTGTGTCATAACGGAAGAGATTACCAAAGAAGACTTACTCCGTTTACTTGCCATAGCCGAAGATTTTTCGAATAAAAAAGCCATAAACGAAAAACCGAATGAAGTTATTGGCGGATTATCATTTTTCCACCTCCCCCTTTGGAAACGGGCTTTCGATATTGTTGCATCATTAGGAGCGATAATATGCCTGTCTCCTGTTTTCATCTTAACCGCTATTGCGATAGAACTGGAAAGCAAGGGGTCGATCGTTTACAAATCAAAACGTGTCGGCAGTAATTACAAAATATTCGATTTTTATAAATTCCGCTCCATGTATCCTGATGCAGATAAAAGGCTGGCTGAATACAGGACGCAAAACCAATATGTCATGGAAGCCGAAGAGTTAAGCTCTTCGGCTCCTGCAGCACTGCAGGTAGCTACGGTAAATGGCCAAATGCCAAGCGCTGTTTTGTTTTCTGATAACTTTAGCACAAATGAGCAAGATTATCTGAAAAATAAATCGACAGAACGGGCCAATACTTTCTTTAAAATGGAAAACGATCCGCGCATTACCCGCGTAGGTCAATTTATCCGCAAATACAGTATTGATGAACTCCCGCAGCTATTCAACATACTAAAAGGCGATATGTCTGTTGTTGGTAATCGTCCTCTGCCCATCTACGAAGCGGAGCAACTTACTTCTGACAGTTACATAGAACGTTTTATGGCCCCTTCAGGGTTAACCGGCCTTTGGCAAGTGGAAAAGCGGGGAAGCTCCGGCAAATTGTCACCCGAAGAACGTAAACAACTGGATATTAAATATGCCCGTACATTTTCTTTCGCGCTGGATATGAAAATCATCTTACGCACTTTTACTGCTTTTATCCAGGAGGAGAATGTTTAAACCCGAAGGAGGAACACCATGAAAACAACATTTATATTATTATTGATATTCAGCTCCATACATTGCATAGCTCAAAAAAAGAAAAGCTATACAGACAATGCTACTGTCGTGGAAGTCAGTGCCAATTCCGAGTCCGATTCCATACAGGCAATGTTGGATGATTACGAGCGCATTCAATTGCCTCCCCTATCCGTATTCCTTCAATCCGTCTACGAGCATCCATCTGTAAAGATCTATGAAGCAAGGCGGGACGAGGCAAATGCGGAACGGGAAATCACGCATCGCGAATGGCTCAATTATTTGAGATTGCAAGGAACATATCAATACGGACGAAATAACCTCTATTCGACTTCTATCACAGAGGGAACCCCTGTAGACCCTATAATCAGTAACGTTGGGAACAATCAGAATTTATATAATGTTGGGGTGTCTGTCAGCATCCCAATAGGGGATTTGACAAGTAGGAAACAAAAAAACAGAGTAAAGAAAGCACAATATATTCAGCTGCAATCTGAATATGAAATGTCGGTAGAAGAACGGAAATTAATGATTTTACAGGCCTACAACAATGTACTCCAGCAATTAGCAACACTAAAAGCAAAATCTGATGCAGCCGCTTTATACAATGCCCAAATGAAAATATCAGAACAAGATTTCATTAATGGGAAAATCGACATTACATCACTTTCCCTTGAAAGAGGACGTCGTTCAAGTGCTGTAATCACCTATCAGGAAGGCCGTGCCGCTCTACATAATGCCGTTACATTGCTCGAGATGCTTACAAACGTAAAGATTATCAACAGAAGCAACCAGGAAGAATAATGAATATAACATTATATATAATACGTTTTCTTTACCGGATTCGATATCAACTAATATTTGGCTCTGTCATCGTTACAGGGTTAGTCATTTATTTTTCCCGCTTCATACCTAAAACATATACCGTAAAAACAACAATCTATACAGGTATTGTCACAGATACAGGCTTAAATAGCGATCAACAGCCGACTAACTGGAAATCGGTAGAGAATATGTTCGATAATTTGGTTAAACTAACCAAAGAAAAAGGTGTGCAAAAGAATATCGCGATTAAGTTACTGGCTATAAATCTTGTTCATGGAAATCTCGATGAAGACAATCTTTACATAAGGGCAAAAAACTATAAGGATCTGATAAAAACAATTCCGGCAGACTTATTACAGTTGGTCGACAGGAGCTCTGAAGAAAAAACAATTGAGAACTTCATGAAATACATGAAAAATGATCCGGAAAATTACTTGTATGGATTACTAAATAGCGATGGTCCATTTTATAGTTATAAGACACTATCCACTCTTGTTGCCAAAAGGCTGGACAACAGTGACCTGATAGAGATATCTTATCAAACGACAGATCCGGGTATCACATTAAGCACAGTCAAACTAATATACGACGAGTTGCGCTCTGCCTATGAGGATATACGATATAAAACAACAAACGACATTGTGGCTTATTATGAAAAAGAGCTAAAAAAGCAACAAATAAAATTATCTGGTCTGGAAGACAAATTGGTTAATTACAATGTAGAAAACAGCGTGATTAACTATCCAGAACAAACAAAAGCCATCGCTAATTCATTTTCTGATTTTGAAGACCGCTACGAAGCAACCCGAAGAGCTTACGAAAGTGCGGACAAAATCATTCTGGAGATGGAACAATATATGAATACCCGAACAAAGTTGGTGAAAGCCAATGAAGAATTCATTCAAGCTTTGAATGAAATTTCTTCCATCAATGGAAAAATAACTGAAATCGAGACGTTCAACTCGGAAGAGATGCAAGCTAAAGATACTGAACTTCAAAAATACAAGACGCAACTAAAAAATGCCGAACAGAAGATATCTTCTTTGACAACGATGATAAATAGTTATAAAGAAAGTAAAGAAGGCGTTGCTGTTGACGGGCTTGTTGACGAATGGCTTAAGCAAACCATTGCGAAAACAAAAGCTAAAGCCGAGTTGGATGTTTTAGAACAAAGAAAAAAGGTTTACAATGAACAATATAAGATTTATTCTCCTATTGGAACACAATTAGATCGGCAACAACGCGAAATTAAAATATTAGAACAATCCTATTTACAGATGTTGCACGCGCTTAATATGGCTAAAATGAAACAAAAAGATATACAACTTACTTCTGCCACGTTAAGAATGATTTCCGAACCGACGTTTCCTATTATGAGCGATAAAAGTAAGCGTATGTTGTTGGTAATAGGAGCTTTTATGGGTAGTTTGTTGCTTATTATCGGCTTTAACCTGCTAATAGAATTACTGGATCGTACACTACGGGATGCAGACCGTGCCAAACGGCTTACGGGGCTGCCGGTTCTGGCTGCATTTACCGGACACATAAATCTGAAATACCGAGGGTTTACAAAAGCATCAAACAGGGTTGTTGCAGCCTATTGCTGTAATCAATTAAATGTATTTTTACGATTAGGCCAGACTGCAATCATTAATCTGATCAGTTTTGGAGAACAAGAGGGAAAAAGCTTTATCGCTTCTTACTTGCAGGAATACTGGGAAGACCTGGGATTCAATGTAAAAATCATAACCTATGGTAAAGACTATAATTCCCAATCGATGGTGTATGCCCAGGCCCAGAGTATTTTTAATATTTACGAACCGCCATACGGGCAAGATAGTCCGGATATCCTTATAGTCGAATATCCCCCATTAAGAGAATATACCATCTCTACAGACTTATTGCAGGAAGCGCAAGTCAATCTGTTAGTGGCAGATGCTTGCCGGGTCTGGGCTACCAGCGATAGCCAACTACTGGACCATTTTAGAAAGCTGATTAAAGAAAAACCTCTTTATTTACTGTTGAACCGTACGGAACGTGAATTTGTAGAAGATTTCACCGGCCAGCTTCCTCCCTACTCCGGATTGAAGAATCTGATATTCCGACTAAATCAATTTGGTATTACAGCTAATAAAGCCTGATTAATGGATAACACAAAAAACAACACAATGCTTTTCAGTCCCTATTTCTTTCTGGTGATAGGACTTACGCTGTTAGTTTACACCTTGCTTCGGGAAGCATGGTTAATGGCTGCTGCTGTTGTTATTATACCATTTTTAGCGCTTTACATATTTACGGTACTGAACAAACCCTACTTAGGCTTTATCACATTGTTCACAATGAATTATTTTTTCATCGGGGTACTACGTTATATAAATATCCAGAATAGTAGTGTCATCATGGATATTTTCATTTTTTTCCTTTTAACTTGTATCTTTCTTTATTCATTGTGCGGAGGTAAAATACCCTGGCATAGAGCCAATAATAAATTATTATATATTTCACTTATTTGGATGACGTATGTATTTCTGGAACTGTTTAATCCTTCAGGAATGGTGGAAGCTTGGATATTCACTCGTACTCATTTCTATAATTTCACATTGTTGGTTGTATTAACATCATTGCTATTAAACAAGGTTCAGGATATAAAAAACATTCTTTTATTACTATCCATATTTACCCTGATAGCCATAGGTAAAGTTCTTATACAACGTTACATCGGTTTCGATGCCGGAGAAAAAATCTGGTTAATACAAAGCGGCAGTTACAAAACCCATCTTCTGGCAAGCGGAACACGCTATTTCTCGATTTTTTCAGATGCCGGAAATTTCGGTTCAAATATGGGAATGGCATCTGTCATTTATATGATTCTATCTTTTTATACTCCCAGAAAAGGACTCCGCTATTATTACAGATTCGTATCATTATTTGCCATTTATGCATTGATGTTATCCGGTACACGTGGTGCTATGATTGTTCCCCTTGGAGGATTAGGTATGTTTATCATTCTGAATAAGAATATTCGCTATATTGTCACAGGTGGTATATGCTTAATTTTTATATACGTCTTTTTCGCCCATACTTATATCTTAAATTCAAATCAGCAGATACGCCGCATGCGTACAGCATTCCATCCGGAAAGAGACGCTTCCTACCTTGTGAGAAAAGCAAACCAGCAACGACTGGCTGAATACATGGTTCACAAACCGTTCGGTGAAGGCGTCGGTCTGGCTGGCGGAGAAAACAGGCGTTTTTCTGTACGTTTTACGACTCAAATTCCAACAGACTCTCATTTTGTCAGTATTTGGGTACAATACGGAGTTGTTGGACTATGCCTGCATATAGCCATTCTACTTTTTGTTATTATATACAGTGCCTACCTGATTATGTTCCGCATCCGAAATAGAGAATTGAAAGGCATGTTGATAGCCATGAATTGCGGCCTGTGGGGTATTATGCTCAGTGCATACGGCAATAACTTTTTCTGGCAATACCCAACAGGATATCTCGTGTACATATTTCAGACTTTTCTTGTTTTAGGAGAGTCGTATGACAAGGAATTAACAGAACAAACAAAATTAGAACCAATATAAAAACAGAATATGGATTTTGAATATGAAATAAACAAATGGTGGCTCTCCTACGGAGATAAACTGATAGAATATGCAGATGCAATTATATTTCTTCTGTTTCTAATAGCAGTATTGTATATTTTCATTTTCTCGTTGGCTTCATTGAAGAAAATAAAAAATAAATATCCTCCTGCCAGGAAAAAGCATCGCTTCGTCGTCCTTTTCCCCGCTTATCAAGAAGATGCGGTTATCATTAATTCTGTTTGTTCATTTATGGAGCAGGATTATCCGTCTTATATGTATGAACTGATCGTTATAGCTGATAAGATGCAGGAAAGGACAATGCAAACACTAAAAGCACTACCATCTATTACAGTATTAGAAGTACAATACGCTCAAAGCACAAAGACAAATGCACTTCGCCTTGCCATGGATTACCTGAGTACAAAAGAAGAAAAGTGCGATATGGTTGTAATCATGGATGCAGATAATATAGTAAACTCCTCTTTCCTGAATAAATTGAATGATGCCTATTACTCCGGGTGTCTGGCCATCCAAACACACCGGGTGGCAAAAAACAGGAATACAAATACAGCTGTTTTGGATGCAGTCAGTGAAGAAATCAATAATTCTATTTTCCGTTCGGGACATACCCGCCTGGGATTCTCTTCGGCATTAATAGGCTCCGGTATGGCGTTCGATTATGACTGGCTTAGGCAATATATCTATAAAGCAGCTCATGTCGGGGTGGACAAGCAACTGGAAGCGATGTTACTTTCGCAAAATATATATATTGAATTTTTGGAAGATGTATATACTTACGATGAAAAAATCCAAAAGAAAGGGCAGTTTTATGAGCAGCGACGCAGATGGATTGCGACACAATTTACAAATTTGTTCTCCGGCTTGTGGAAACTACCCAGAGCTTTCTTCTCGGGCAACTGGGATTATTGCGATAAACTTTTGCAATGGATGATGCCTCCGCGAGTTATCCTATTGGGCTTTCTGATAATATTTTCATTTATAACAACCTGGTACGATTGGGCTTTATCCTTTAAATGGTGGGGAATCACATTTGTTCTAATTTTTTCTTTTTTCATGGCAATCCCTGATTATCTTGTGGACAAAAGATTTCGGAAAGCTATTTTCAGCTTACCGATACTATTCCTGTTGATGTTCTTCAACCTTTTCCGGTTGAGAGGAGCTAACAAAGAATTTATTCATACGGCACATAGTGATCATTCATCCGATACAAATTAAAATAAAACCCGACAAAATGAAAATCGCCATAGAAGCACAACGTATTTTCCGCCCGAATAAGCATGGAATGGATTTTGTAGTTCTTGAAACCGTACGCGAATTGCAGAGGATAGATAAAGAAAATGAATATTTCATCTTTGTAAGCCCAGGACCGGACCATTGCCTGAGAGAAACGGATAATGTACATATCATCGAGGTACAATGCCCAACCTATCCACTTTGGGAGCAATGGGCATTGCCACGTGCCGTAAACAAAATCAAGCCTGATTTGCTTCATTGCACAAGTAATACAGCGCCTTTACGTACCCAAGTACCTTTGGTTCTGACTCTCCATGACATTATTTTCCTGGAAAACAGGCAGAATAGTAGCAAATCGTTGTATCAAAATATGGGATGGCATTATAGACGCTTGGTTGTACCGCGCATTTTGCCTAAGTGTCGGAAAATCATCACCGTCTCCCATTTCGAATGTAACCGGATACGGGAAACGCTTCATTTGCCGGAAGATAAGATTATGGCTATCTATAATGGTTTTAGCAATCATTTCAAACCGTTGGATAATATAAAATCAGTCACGCAAAAATATATATCAACAACCGGTTATCTGTTTTTCCTGGGGAATACGGACCCGAAGAAAAATACACCTCGTACGTTAAAAGCCTATCATTTGTACCTGCAACACTCCCAAGAGAAACGTCCTCTGTTGATCGCAGACCTAAAACCGGAATATGTAGATGATATTTTGAAAGAGACAGGCTTGGAAGATATTCGTCCTTATCTCCATCTGCCGGGTTACATTCCGAATACAGATTTACCCTTCCTTTACAATGGAGCTTTTGCTTTCCTTTACACCTCTTTACGGGAAAGCTTCGGTATTCCTTTATTGGAAGCCATGGCTTGCGGAACCCCGGTTATAACATCCAATACATCATCTATGCCGGAAGTCGGTGGTGAAGGCGCTATCCTGGCAGATCCGACAGACGAGCAATCAATAGCGAATCAACTCCTTTTATTGGAACGAGATAAGGAGTTTTATCAAAAACAATCAGCTTACGGACTCGTACGTTCCAAACATTTTTCATGGGAACATACAGCCCATGAACTATTAAAATTATATCAATCGATTATCAAATCTAAATAAAGACATCATGGAAAACCGCGACTTCATCATTACCAGTTTACAGCCTTGGGATATCGAGATAGGCAGTACGATCAAAAATACAGCATTAGAGATATCGAAAAAGAATCGGGTTTTGTATCTCAATACCCCGATGGATTATTCCACCCGATTCCGAGGTAACAAAAATAAAGCTTGGATTCGCAGGATGGATGTGATAAAAAAACAGGTCTCTCCTATTCGTCAACTTAACGAAAATATGTGGATTGCGGATTGTCCGTTTTGTATATTGCCGGTCGGGAAATTACCGACAAGTTTTTTATTTGATTGGGTGAATAAACTAAATAACCGAAAGATTGCAAACTATATCCGCCAAATTGCAACGCAGTTAGGTTTCAACAATTATATCCATCTAATAGATACGGATATCTTTCGCAGTCAGTATTTAAAGGAGTATCTAAAACCGTCTCTCTCTATCTATTACTGCAGAGATTTTGTTATAGGCGAGTCCTATTGGAAAAAGAACGGAACAAGGCTTGAACCGCTATTGGCAGCCAAGTCCGATATCGTATTGGCAAACTCTACACATTTTGCCGAGCGTTTCCGGAAATATAATCGTCATACTTATCCCATCGAAACCGGAGTCAATCTGTCTCTGTACGACGGTAGAAAGAGTTGGCCTGTACCAGAAGATATGAAACCGGTTCCACACCCTGTAATCGGCTATGTGGGAACTGTTAACAGTACCCGCCTGGATAGCGATTTACTGCTGCGAATTGCAAAAAAACGTCCTACATACAGCTTTGTTTTTACAGGTCCGGAAGACGAAGTATTCAGCAAACATCCGATACACCAGCTTTCCAATGTCTATTTTTTAGGAAAAAAACCGGTCGAAACATTACCTGCCTATATCAGCAGTTACGATGTCTGTATCAATCCGCAAATGGTCAACGATATTACAAATGGGAATTATCCTTTAAAAATAGACGAATACCTGGCAATGGGGAAACCAACAGTAGCTACCAGTACTCATACCATGCTGGACATTTTTGCGGCGCATACATATCTTCCGGCAAATGAAGACGAATATCTCCAAGCCTTAGATAATGCGTTGGAAGAAACAAATAATCCTATGCGGAAAGAAGAACGCATCTGTTTTGCAGAAACACATAGTTGGGGACATAGTGTCCAAAAAATTTATACTATCATTGATAAATATTATAAGAAATGAAGTGGTACAACAAATATTTGTCACTATATGGGAAACCTTTTAATAATATTCCTATAAATATTATCAAGGAAATACGTGCAAATATAAAAGCAAAACAGAGTGATCATCCTTTAGTTTCTATCGCGATAATTGCACACAATGAAGAATATCATTTAGCTGCAAATATCTGGTCACTAAGTGAAACTATATCAAAATATCCAATAGAATTTATTGGTATTGACAATAATTCTTCAGACAGAACTGCTGAAATTTTTGAAACATTGGGAGTTCCCTTTTTTCAGGAAAAGAGACAGAGTCATGGTTATGCGCGTAACTGTGGTCTCGATCATGCTAAAGGAGATTATTACATTTGCATCGATTCTGACACTTTATACCCTCCACATTATGTGGAACATCTTGTAAAACATTTAGCAAAACCCGGAATCTCCGGAGTATACTCCCTTTGGAGCTATATACCTGATGAGACACATTCTGCCATAGGGCTTTTCTTTTATGAATTATGCCGCGACATATACTTATACATCAATTCCATTAATCGTCCGGAATTAAGTGTAAGAGGAATGGTTTTTGCATTTAAAACAGAATATGGGAAAAAGATTCGTTTCCGTACAAATATTAAACGTGGAGAAGATGGCATGATGGCCAATGGCCTGAAAGATTACGGAAAGATAAAATACATATATGACAGGAATGCACGTCCCGTAACAGGCTATCGTACTATCGGCAATTCGTTGTTCCACAGTTTCCGAGAAAGAGCTCTTAAAGCATTCAAATGCATCCCTTTATTATTTACAAAACAAAAAGAATATAAAGATATCGATTCTAACATAATAAACAAAAACACTAAAAACTTATGAACTATAGAACCATATCAGACTTGAATCAAGTCATATTAAAACATTTATATATCATCCCCAGAGATATAGATCTGATTGTAGGTATTCCCCGCAGTGGTATGTTTCCGGCTAATCTTTTAGCTCTTTATCTGAACAGGCCTGTCACAGACCTTGGTTCGTTTATCAACGGACATATCTATAAAGCCGGAGAAAGAGGCCAGTTTTTCGATAGCCGGCAGTATAAAAAAATATTGATTGTAGATGATAGCATTTCATCCGGTTCGGCTATGCAAAAATGCAAAGAGCAAGTCAAACATTTGGAAAATGATTTTAATATTCAATATTGTGTTGTGTATGCGATTCCAGGCACTGAAAATATGATAGATTACGCTCTGGATATAGTTCCTCTCCCCCGGTATTTCCAATGGAATATATTAAATCATACTGTCTTGGAAAAAGCCTGTATGGACATAGACGGCGTTTTATGCGTGGACCCTACGCCCGAACAGAATGATGACGGAGAGCGATATAGAAATTTTGTACTGCATGCTCAACCACTGTTTATCCCAGGCTCCAAAATTGGAACGCTGGTAACTTCCCGCCTGGAAAAATATAGAAAAGAAACAGAAACTTGGTTAGAAAATAATAATGTTAAATACAATAAACTGGTTATGTTAGATTTGCCCAATAAAGAAGCCCGGCAAAAAGCAAATTGCCATGCCTCCCATAAAGCAAGCGAATATAAACTTAATCAGTATAAATTATTTATAGAAAGCTCCTTATCACAAGCACTTGAAATCAATAAAATAACAGGAAAGCCCGTTCTATGTACAGAAAACTTTGAGATGATATTCAACTCACAATCTATACTGTACAATATAAAAAACGGTCAGTCTTTACCTTTTATTCGAAAGGGTCTATTAAGGCTAAGAAATTCAATTAAGAAAATATGATTATTCAATAATAACATATTAATCAGCTTTTTACAACAAGTTGATTTAAATTTGATGCCAGTTCAAAAGCAGGCTTTATTCCGCTCTACAAAGAGCTCCTTGCAAAAATTGAATTGATTTATTGATTTCTTTTTCACGGAGGGCATTTACCCTACTATAATCGATATCGCAATTTACAACATCAGGCTTCAAGTCATCTACAGAATGTATTAAGCGATCTTCAAGCTCCAATAATTTCAGCAAAGAAGTAAATCGAGCCATTCCGCGAGTTTTATTTCCAATGCAGATGAAAGGCTTTTCAAAAATGATAGAAAAAGCCATTCCATGAAAAGAATCTGTAACTACAAACCCTGCATTCATAAAACCCTCTATCCATTCCGAGATAGGGGGAACAATGCAATCTTTTATTCCGGAAGAACCAACATTCCAATATTTATTTTTAGCCATTACTTTATGAACCGGCAAGTTTTTAAGTTCGGATATCTCTTGGATGATTCTATCTTTATTTATATTGCTATCTAAAATATAAACCATCAAATGTTTTTCTTTGCCGGCCGGGATCAAATCACAGACCTTCATATAGTCTGTTTTATCCAATAAAAGAGTGGGATCTAATAGCCAACTTGCATTGATACCCCAATAAGTCCGGCATAGAGTAACAGCAGAATCCTCCCGAACTGAAACAGCATCAAATTTTTGTATAAGTTCACCTAAGACTTGAGTTTGCTTTTTTGTAAAAACCCAATAATCACGCCCCAATGAAGCGGCATATGATATTTTTTTTATATCTTCCTCCTGCTTTAAGAAGTCCAAAAAGTAGGTCGAGACGGATGTAGAATAACCGGGACGCCAAACTTGATCGCTCCCCACTATAAGAGCTTTAACCTTTTCTTTTATCACTAAGTTTAAAAGCTGTTTTTCGCAAGTGCATTCTACAACTTGTAAGTATTTATGGATAAATGGAGCAATATATTGAGCAATATTTTTTCTTTCTCTATCAGTAGGCCATGCTCGTAATGGCACAGACTTAAAAAGTAAAAACCTTTTAACCAAACGTTTGGCAAACTCTTTTACTTTTTCGACTTTAGATACTTTCGCAACCGGCAAATTAATTAATATAACTTCGTGTCCCATACGCGTCATTACCTCTTGTAAAGCATAAGCCTGTAAGATTCCACCATAATTCGTATGTAGAGGCAAAGTCAGTATAGCTATTTTCATAATAATCAATTATATATTTTCTTTTGCATTTTCTGAATAGGTTTCATAAATAAATCTCTTTCATACTGATTCATTCCTTTAAACCAGAATAGAAATATATATACAACCGAAAATACGAATACGATCAAAACAAACATCCCCCAAGAATCTAACTGTACATAATATAGTAATAGACAGCCAAGCAAACTCAAGACAATCGGAATAACAGACATTTTCCCTATCTCTTTCCAAAAAGCAATCATATCAAGACCGACTCTCTTGTGATAATAGATATTCATAATTATAATCTGGCCAATAACCAAGGCAAAAGCCGTACCCAATGCACAACCGATGCCTCCATACAATTTAGCTAATGGAACCGATATGCCCAAGCTACATATTGACACTACTAAATATAAAATTGAACGGAATTTCATCTTGTTTTTAGCCTGCAAAACTGTAATTCCTATATTTTGTATCAAAGGTATAAGCAATGGTATAAAAAGCAATAATGCAATATAATAGGATTGAGCATAATCCGGACCAGCCCAAAAACGGATAAAAACGCGACCAAAAACAATGAATCCGGATAATATAAAGGCTAATATTATATATTGAATCCGACCAATCCGAATAAATAATTCGGAGATTTTATCATTTCCTTCATTATTTGTAACCATCGCAGTTACTCTTGGAAGAAACAAACCGGATATAGCAGTAGAAAATCCTTTATAGATATTGACCAGCTGTAAGGCTACTGCATAAACAGCAATTACACTAACGCCTGTAAACATTCCCAAAATAAATTGGCCCGAATCCCAGTAGATCCTATCTATAATTGCATTTAGAAAAATCCAGAATGAATAAATAGATATTTCCTTCAAAAATGGCCAATCAAAGCTTGATTTTCTCAGTCTGATCTTGATCTTTAGTTTATAAAAACAGAACCAGGCATTCATCAATAATGTTAACACATTAAATATTGTCACAACTACAACCATACCGATGGCCCGATAGCCTATCAGCAACATGATAATCATTACAACAGGATTCAATATGATACGAACTAAATTCACCAATTTCTGAAACACGAAATTTTCATATGCAGTAATAATAGAACCGAATATACTCATAGGAAATGTAAATGCTAAATTGCATATCATCAACATCAACATGATACGAACTTTATCCATCTCTTCGACAGACATTGTCACCTTAAAAAGCGTATTGACATGCCCGGTTATAATAAAACCTATGCAGAATGTAATAAAACCAATAAATGAATATAGCAACAAGAAGATTCCAAACATCTCATATTGCTTTTCTTTATTATTTTCCGCCCGCATTTTTGCCGTATATCGAACAATTGCATTACCAAATCCAAGATCAAAAACAGTTAGATATGCAACAACAGAAACTACTAACGAATATAAACCATATTCGGTCTGCCCCATCATCCTTAACATAAAAGGAGTATAAAGTAACCCGATTATATTATTTAATCCGATTATTAAATAACTGAGGAATGCGCCTACCTTTATCTGATTCATTCCGTTATCTTGCTATATGTTTTTCCCTCTCTCACAAACCTCTCCCACCAAACAGACAATGCCAGTAAATTGAAATACTGTATGGCCCTGTTCTGTTTGTACCAAAACCAATTGCCGGCTTCATGCGATTCTTTATCGTACTCTGCTATAAACTTTTCCACGTAGTCCCTGTTCAGAAAGTCGGAAACAACAGACGAACTAAGGATATAGTCGGCAATACGCGCACGTTGTTTGTCATTCTGGAAAAAGATGGGCATGGGAGCAAATCCTCCCTGCTTTTTCTTTGCGGTGATCGCATCCGGAAGCATCGGTTTATAGTGGTATTTCAACAAATACTTGGCCGTTGTTTCTCCTTTTGCTATTCGGAACGGACTATCTCCCTTACATTTATAGCAAACAGGAAGCCGCATCAGAAACCTATATAAATCCAGGTCCATATAAGGAAAAACAAGATGATTGTCGAACATATCGGCTATCTTAGATGCCTTAAACAGAATAACCTGGTTAATGATCTTCTCTAAATCACTCTTATATGCATGTTGCGTATACAGATGCTCGAAACTACGCATATCGGGATGCAACAACGGAGAATGGCGGAAAGAAGAAGTATCTTTCAGCAACTTCTTCTGTTGAAACGCAGGAAAGCCAAACAGATCCCCATCCAAAATATGCAATACCTTATCCAGATGAAAACGCAGCCGATAGAAGCTTGTATCTTTATCGAAGGCAGGCCGGCTCAATATCGTATATAAAAGATTCATTACAGGCTTCATGCCATAGCGGGATATCAGATAATGCAAGGCAACCTCGCGTCCGGATGTCCCAAAATATTGGTCGCTGCCATCGCCTCCGAGTATCACATCCGGCTTATCATTACCTATCAGACGCATGACAGCATAATTTACCATCAATCCGCCTTCCACAAAAGGATCACCCAATTGTTCGACCAAACCGGGCAGGGCCTCTATCTCACTCCCGTCTATCTCATATTCGGTATGAATAGTCCGGAATGTTTCAGACATACATCGCGCTAAAGGCAACTCTGTCCAGTTATCCCCCTTAAACCCTATTGAGTAAGAACGAATATCTCCATTATACAAAGAGCGCAAAGCAGCCAGATTACACCCGGAATCATAGCCTCCACTCAGAAGAATACCTACATTCGTACTTTTCCCGATACGTTTCCTTATCGCACCGGCATGTAGGGTTGCATATTCGTCGGCATACTCATCCAACGTTTTTTCATTCAATGGAACCGGGATTATAGTATCAGTTGGGAACAAATAATCGGACTCGATCCGCCCATCCTTATATATTAGGACTTCGCCGGCGCCTAATTTTTGCACTCCCGAAAAGGCCGAAGAAGGTGTTGCGATATAGCCGATAGATAAGAAGGAACTCAATGCCTGGTAATTTGGAGTCGCATCAAACCCTTTTGTCAATTTCAGCAGAGCAAGGGAAGAGGCAAAATATGTATTCGTATAATACACCTGATCGGAAAGGCCATGCCGGTCCCGAACGGCCAACACTGAATCCGGCGTTCTCAGAATACAGGTAAAAGCGCCATCCAAACCGGCAAACCCCTGGATTCCTTTTTGAGTATATACAGAAAAAAGCGTTTCCGCATCATCAATCAGACCGTACCCTAATTCTTCCTTATTATATAGTTCCCCGAAAAACCAAAGCTGCGTATCATTCCGCTGGTAACACCGGCAAGTTCCTTTATGAACAATGCCTCCCTCCTGCTTAGCTTGTGGTATTTCCGGGAGTTTACCTTTTCTATTCCAACATCCGACAAACATATCTATTTCTTTCTTATTATTTCACCCCATGTTCCGTATGGATAAACTTCTTGTTAGCTCCCCTCAGGCGGAAAAGATTCAGAAACATGCTGAAAAAAGTTTCCGGCAATTTCACAACGGCTATGAACAATTGTCTTGTATATAAACGTTTAGGGACGGCCAAGAGTAAAGAGACGATCAGTATACAGAATAATATCCACCACTTCAAAGAGATCGGCCAGGATATACAAGTAATAACCAATGCTATAATAAACGTCTCACCCAACAGAAGCAAGCGGGGAATACTCATTTGCTGGAACATCTTATCACAAAAATCCCAATTCTTATCTAATATGGCTTGCGGCATATCGCCGATAAACTCTTTCAGATAATGGATCTGCGCCGAAAGCCAACGTCTTCTTTGGCGGGCAAAATCCCGACGGTTTTGTATCTTTTCATCCAGGACATACGCATCCGGTAAATAATCGATACGCTTGCCCGCCTTAAACAAAGTGAGTTCCAAAGCACGGTCAAAGCCTCCAATTGCATGGATGCCAGCCAACTCCTTTTTTATCAATTCGAAATCGAAGGCCATGCCGGAACCGATCAGAGCGGCCGACAAGCCCATATTCACATGTCCTTGCCGGAAAATGCTATTATTGATTTCTTCGCTTGCAGCATCCAGATAGGCCAGACTCGTATTCTTATTTTTAGCTGTCCGGTGCGTCTGATAACCAACGATATTATCGGTAAAGGGGGCGGCATTAATCTGGTTGAGATAGTCAGGACCTATTGTATTATCGGCGTCCAGAATCAGTGCGATGTCGTAATCAGCCAAATGGCTCATCGCTAAATTCAACGCTTTTGCCTTCGTGCTGTTCTCAAAACGGACAATCTCCAGGATAACAGGCATTGCAGCCAATCGTCCGTTCGTCTCTGCTCCCATCTGATCGGAGATAACAACGATATCGTACCGGTCACGCGGATAGTCCTGCTGCAAACAAGATTCTACGCATTCCATAATCACCAGGTCTTCCTTATAAGCCGGTATCAATATGGCTATGCGACGGAAAGCAGCGGAGTCCTTCCCTCTTTTCTTGTTCTTATGCATAGAAGCTATACTAAAAACGAACAAATAAAGTATATTAATGGAGAAGCTCAAAAACAGGACGATCTCCAAGACCTTTAGCGCTATCATATCCTCAATTTTTACAAACTCTGAAAATACCGGATTGTTCTCTTAAGCCCTTCTTCAAGAGGGACGGAAGGATACCAGCCACCGAGCTTCTCCCGGGCAAGCGTGATGTCCGGTTTCCGCTGTTTCGGATCATCGGAGGGCAACGGGCGGAATACGATTTCAGAACGGGAGCCGGTAAGACGAATGATATGTTCAGCCAATTCCACCATCGTAAATTCACCAGGATTACCGAGGTTAACCGGACCTGTAAAACTGTCTTCCGTCGCCATCATGCGGACCATTCCTTCGACCAGGTCATCCACATACTGAAAACTGCGGGTCTGGCGTCCATCGCCGTAAACTGTAATATTTTCATTCCGAAGAGCCTGAATAATAAAGTTTGAGACAACCCGTCCGTCGTGGACCGTCATATTGGGACCATACGTATTAAATATGCGGATAATTTTAATTTTTAGCTTATTCTGCCGGTGGTAGTCCATGAAGAGTGTTTCCGCAGCCCGCTTCCCTTCATCATAACAACTGCGGATACCGATCGTGTTCACATTCCCCCAATAAGATTCCGGCTGGGGATGAATGAACGGGTCTCCATAGACTTCACTTGTCGAAGCTTGCAGAATCCGGGCATCATGAGCCTGTGCCAGCTCCAGCATATTAATAGCTCCTAAGATAGAAGTTTTAATCGTTTTAATGGGATCATACTGGTAATGGATCGGCGAAGCCGGACATGCCAGATTGTAAATTTCATCAATAGCCGATGTTGTTTTATATGGAATGGTCACATCATGTTCTACCGACTGAAAGTTCGGATACACAAGCAATTCGCGCATAAGACTTTCAGAACCCGTAAAATAATTATCCAAACAGATTACCCGATTTCCTTCCCCTAATAACCGTTTACACAGATGAGAACCGATAAACCCCGCTCCACCGGTCACCAAAATAGACTTCATGTTTTTTTACCCTTAGATTCGTTGATTAATATTATTCTTTTTAACAGTTGACAAATGTAATGATTTGTTTTGGACAAAATCATGAAAGTCTTGATTATTATGCATTATTTGAAATAATAATATTGTTTCCATGCTGAAGGATGAAAAAATAATTATATTTGCGTCGCTTGGCATAATATTAAGTTACGCAAAAACAATATGGAACAAATGCACACTCTCTTTATTATCCTCTTTTGGTTAGGATTGGCTGTTGTCTTTTACACATATATAGGGTATGGAATCCTGTTATATCTATTGGTACGCATCAAAGAGTTGTTCAAAAAAAGAGAGGCTTTGCACCTGCCCGAACCGCTTCCGGAAGTTACTCTTTTCATAGCTGCTTATAATGAAGAAGATATTATAGCGACAAAAATGGAAAACTGCCGGAACCTATCCTATCCTGACGGCAAACTACGGATTGTATGGGTAACAGACGGATCAAACGACCACACAAATGAGCGATTGGCGGCATATGAAGACGTCACAGTCCTGTTTAATCCGGAAAGGAAAGGCAAAACAGCAGCCTTAAACCGGGGTATGCAGTACATTTCTACTCCTTACGTCGTTTTCACCGATGCCAATACAATGCTGAATACGGATGCCATAAAAGAGATTGTCCGTTGTTTCAGCGATCCCAAAGTAGGCTGTGTAGCCGGTGAAAAAAGAGTCGACACACAATCAGCCCGGGGAGCTACTGCCGGTGAAGGAATTTACTGGAAATACGAATCGGCCTTAAAAAACCTGGATGACCGCCTTTATTCGGCTGTCGGTGCTGCCGGAGAATTATTTGCCATACAGACCCGGCTGTTCGAGCAGATGCCTTCGGACACTTTGCTCGACGATTTTATCCTTTCACTCCGTATTGCCGCCAAAGGATATAAAATTGCCTACTGTAAAGAAGCCTATGCCACAGAAACAGCTTCACTGAATATGAAAGAAGAAGAAAAAAGGAAGATACGAATAGCTGCGGGCGGCCTGCAATCAGTCTGGCGTCTTAAAGGACTGCTCAATATTTTCCGTTACGGTACGCTCAGTTTCCAATATGTCAGCCATCGCGTGTTGCGCTGGACACTGACTCCGCTAATGCTTTTTCTTTTATTGCCCGTAAACGCGGTATTAGCCATTTCCGGAAATCCCTTTTATGCCGGATTACTGTTCCTGCAACTACTTTTTTATATCGCTGCCTATGCCGGCTACCGGATGGAACAACGAAACCTGCGGAACAAACTGTTATTCGTCCCTTACTACTTCGTCTTTATGAATATAAATGTAATCAGGGGATTCTTTTACCTGATCCGAAATAAGGGAAACGGGGTATGGAGCAAGGCAAAGAGAAGTCCGTCTTCCTTATAGCTCTTCAAGAACTACGATAATACTCTCCCTCTTAACTTTCAATTTTCAACTCTTAACTTTCAACTGTCCCGGGGGGGGCTTATTGTATAAAACGCATTTTTCAAGCCCGAAAGACTTCCAATATCAAACAAATGTTAATCCGCTTTTTTGACCTCAAAAAGGGACTTTTTCGCCTTTTTCGAGCGTTTTCAACATTCACGACCGTCCTCTTTGCCATTACGACCGTGCTAATGTGTAGTGCACTCGGCACCTCGCGAAGATTAGGACGGTCGTAATGGAGATTAGAACGGTCACAATTGGAAAAAGGACCGTTGTAAGGGCAAAAAAGCACCTGAATTTCCTTGAGATATTTGGGACGCCGTCCGTTTTATTTTCAAATATTCGATTCTCCGGGAGTTAAGGTTTATCACTTTGACGGTGTTTCCGGTTTCCGGTAATCAAATTGCACACTTTTCAGAACGGACTGCGCACCTCGTTTTTCCTATTGTCAGAAAGGGGAGCTTAAACCGTGAAAAAAGTCAATCCAAAATCGATCAAGATTTCGGATGAAATAGAAAAACGGCAAAAAAAGGGGTTATTGTATTTTAGGCTGGAGTTTTTTGAATAACCGGAGTTCTTAATGAACTCCGGTTATTAATGGAAGCAAAGATAAAATATTTATAAATACAACTCTTTGTTTTCCCTTTATTTTTAAGGTGTACGCAAAAAAACTTTTCTTCCTTTTCACATAAAGAAAAAGAAAAAGTCCTTTTTTGAGTATTTCAAACCAAAATACCAAGTCAAAATTATACCCAATAATATTTATTGATTCTTGTTGTATAGTAAATATTCCCGTACAAGACGGTTCAGCAGCCTTATTTTTTATAATTATTTCAAAGTTACCGGAGTTCATTAAGAACTCTATAAAACATCAATTATGGTTATATCCAATCCTAAAATGCACTGTATCAACGACACGCTTACCCATCTGATGCTAACCGAGCGTAATGACGATTACGCTTTCAACAGCATATGTGTCGCAACCAAGGAGGGATTCTACTCTGCTTCTACCGTAGAATTTGGTTTTACAACAACATAACTTTATCCAATCACATACACGCCGTTACACATTAATCAATAACAACAATAAGAGATGATTATTCTTTCTAAAAACATGAAAAAGTATAGGGTATTTCTTTTTCTGATTTTCTTGCTCCAGGCAATATCCTTCGATGGTTCAGCCTCCACCAGGCAGGATATGGGTCCGAAACGGCTGGAAGTAACCCACGAATACGACAAAAGTTACCTGCAAATCAAAGCACACCCCTTCGAAATAGCAGGCATCTGTTTCACAGCCTTCCTGTTCATCTTCTTCCTGACCAAAAAACGCAAGCATAAAAAAGAACTCGACAGGGTACATACCGAACTTACCATCGCCCTCGATGCCGTCTATATGGCCGTATGGCGGTACGATGTCAAAAAAGAGGTTTTCACGGCAGTGCACCGTGTCGGCATCCCGACTACCGGTATGACCAAAGCTGAATTAGGCTCCAAAATACATCCGGAAGATATGCAGAAATACGAAAATTACCTTCATGCCTTAACATCCGGAGAGGAAGAAATAAAAAACGAAGTATTCCATCTCAACCTCGACAACGGAAACGTCTGGACCGACGTCTATGCAATCGGATTAAAAGACAAGAGCGGGAAAGTGAGCCATATCATCGGTACCGAGCGGAATGTTTCCGCCGAAATGAAGCAAAAGAACATATACGACAAAAACAAGCAGATGCTCGAATTTGTCCTCAAAGCGGTCCACATCACGCCTTGGGAATATGACGTAGAGTCGCAGACGGTTAATATCAGCGACAACTTCCTCCAGCAATCCAATCTCTCCCAAAACTCCGTCGCGCTGGACGAGATTCTTAAATATATGTATCCTTCCGACGCCCAACTCCTGATCCAGGGGCTGAGTAACCTGATTGAAGAGACATGCAGCCTAATGGTCATTCAGATACGGAGCAAGGAGCCGGGAATGGAAGACTACCAGTGGTTCGAGATGCAAGCCGTCGCTTATCAACGTTATGAAGACGGGCGGGTACGCAGTATTATCGGTTTGAAACATGATATCACCGATCTGAAACATACCGAGGAACTGGTTCGCCTGCGTGAAAAAGCCGAAGAATCCAACCGCCTCAAAAGCACTTTCCTCGCCAATATGAGCCATGACATACGGACACCGCTCAATGCCATTGTAGGTTTCTCGACGCTTATGGCCGAAACGGACAACAAAGAAGAAAGGCAAGAGTTTGCCCAAATCATCGAGGCAAACAACGACATGCTTCTTCATCTGATTAACGATATCCTGGATATGTCGAAGATAGAAGCCGGACAGATGGAATTCATTTATTCGGAGGTGAATTTGAATGACTTGATTCAAAACTTGGGATATACTTTCCGGTTCAAAATAAAGAAAGAGGTCTATATGTCCCTGGATATACCACCGGAACCTTACATATTGTACACCGAAAAGAATCGTTTGACACAAGTCTTATCCAACTTTATCAGCAATGCCTGCAAATACACATTCGAAGGGTCCATAACAGTCGGTTACGAAATCGAAGGCAAACAGATTTATTTCTATGTAAGGGATACCGGAAAAGGAATTGAGAAAGAGAACTTGCCCCACGTCTTCGAGCGCTTTGCCAAATTCGACACTTTTGTAAAAGGCACCGGACTGGGGCTTTCGATCTGCGAACTGATCATACAGACATTAGGAGGTGAGATTGGTGTGGAGTCGGAAGTCGGGAAAGGCTCTACGTTTTGGTTTACATTACCGATTTCTGAAAGAGTCGAGAGTTGACAGAAGTCAACTCTCAACAATATTCTATGAGTGCATCACCAACAAAGGCGTGTCAGTATGGAATAGCATCTTACGGGCAATCGAAGGATTGAACATACGGGCCAGGATATTCCTGCGGTACGTGCTCAGCGCTATCACATCGATATCTTTGTCGCGCACGAATTTCTCAATCGCCAGCAACAGGTCGCCATCGTCCAAAACCGTATGGGTGATATGGGCATC
This sequence comes from Parabacteroides sp. AF17-28, assembly GCF_003479205.1. NCBI lineage: Bacteria > Pseudomonadati > Bacteroidota > Bacteroidia > Bacteroidales > Tannerellaceae > Parabacteroides > Parabacteroides sp. AF17-28. Next base: position 46,791 of record NZ_QUGV01000031.1, read on the forward strand.
CGGATATTGCTTTTTGAAGTATTCATTGACACCGGTCAGACGGATTTCATTCCATTCATCCTTGCTGGTCGAGATATTGAACAAATGGATATGCACATCATACGGTTTGATGATTTCCATAAATTCGTCAAAAGCGACCAGGTCACGCTGGTTGAAAGAGGTCGCAAAAGCGATGTTTTTAGCCTCACTCAAATCTTCAAACGGGACATTTTCCGGAATAGCCAAAACCGGGACTTTGTTTACTTCAATCACTTCACCGGTAACACTACCGATCAGATCCATGTCTTTCTGGCTCTTTCCGCGAGTACCCATTACAATCAATGTCGGATGATATTCTTTGCAATATGCAATAATCTCTTCCTCCGGTAACCCTTCACGAAGTACATAATTGTATTTCACTTTGGGAAGTTCGCCCGACTGGATTTTACGGTTGATCATCGTACAGATATTTTCCATATCGATATTGACACGTTTCAAGACATTCTGTGTCGTCTCTTCCTCGTTCACCTGGTAAGCCAGCGTATCGCCCATCGGAATAGCGGACGGGAAATACGGGCTGAAATAAGCATGCATGATCATCACTTCCGCTCCGATCTTATGGGCATAATTAATACCTAAATCACATGCTTTTATCGAATAATCGGAAAAATCTATCGGGATCAATATTTTCTTTTCCTGATGGCCGTTTTTTTCCTCTTGTTCGGTGTCCTCGCTAAACCACTTGCTATCTTCAATGATACGCAAGGCATGAGGCAGATCGCTTTCTTTAATCCGCACACGTACACCGGCCGAAACAACCGGCTGGATCTGGTTTACATTATGTATGTAGACTTCAATCCCCTCTGTTTCAAGCATCGTTTTGAGAATCTGGGCTTTCTCGAACGTGTGAATTGCTAACGTTACTAATTTATCTTCCATACTCGTGTGTTTTTATAGATTAAACAATCGGAATTCGCTAAAAGTTGAATAAAAAAAATCCCACAGCAGCATCGTTTAGATTCAGCTATGGGATTCTTCTGTAACAATGAATTTCTTTACGCTTGCTGTGCTTCCGACACTTCGTCTTTTTCTGCGAGTATCTGCAAAGCACGTTCAAATATTGTGGTGTCGTCTAATACAACCAAACCTCCGTCAGGCCCTGGTTCAATATGTATTCCACAACTCTTGCCATCTTTAAAATTATGCCCACCGAAATAATTACGAACAGTTTCAACAGTGATACCCAGTTCATCAGCAATCCGGTGAGTACTTCCGTCAGGCAGGCTGTCTTTCAGTCTGCGGAGTTCATTAAATGTAATAGTCTTTGTCATGGCTTCCTTATTTTGAAGGTTAATACTTTGTTTAATTTGATGCCACTAACTTAATCATTATAAATTACAGCAACAAATTATTCATCAAAAATTAATATGCTTTACGACATGTATTATTTTTGAAGGCAAGCGGCCAATGGCTCATTAAAAATGAGAATGACAAGAATCGTCAGATATATTGCATAGACAATGAGACGGATACGTTGTTTTGAATATAACGGTTCATCCTGTTTTACCTCTGCCGGCACTAATTTTGAACGGCTAAGAGAATAAAGCCAATACACTAAATAACCGAAGAATACTCCCACAATAGCTCCCGGTACAATATCCGAAATAAAATGGACTCCCAAGTAAACCCGCGTGTAGGCAGTCAAAAACGCCCAGAAAAAGAGGGTCCAGCCGAATAACTTATCCCGCATAATTAACGTCATAAGCGTTGCAAAGCCAAATGCATTCGCCGCATGGCTGGAGATGAAACCATAAAGCCCTCCCCGATATCCGAAAACGGTTTTTACCAGATACATAAAATCAGGATGATGTGTCGGCCGAAAGCGGGTGAAAACAGGCTTGCAGAGGTGGGAAGCAAACTGATCACATAAGGTTATAACCAGCGCAATTGCCAATAAAATAAGTAGAGATTCGCGCCAGTTCTTTTTATAAATCAAGACCAGAAGAATAAAAAAGGCTAACGGCAGCCAAACTGCCCTCCCTGTAAAGATCCACATAAAACGATCCAGGAAAGCAGAGTCGCTGCCGTTGAGAGCTAAGAACGCATCGCGCTCATAAATCAATATTTTTTCAACCATAGTAGGATTAAGCTTCGATGCCGGATATTAAATGATTTCAATGTCTTTACTCGGCATCCATCCTACATTTCCATCTTCCATTGCTATTTCACTCCAATCTCCCAGTTTACTTTTAATGGAGACTTTAGTTCCTTCATGCAAAATAAAAAGATCTGTTCCGCTTGCATCCGGAGAGCTCTTTACCGTAACAGTCGGAGCAAATACAATTGCACTTTTCCGATTCACCAGTTCACTCTTCTGATTGCTGGCAAAGATATTGGAAAAGATAACCAAAACCAGCAATACCAATCCAAGATAGAAGCCGATCTTCTTCAGATGAATCCACTTAGAGAAGAAGAACAATATCAAACAGCCGATAAACAGAATAAAGCAGACGATACCCATCTGAGCCCATGAATCGGCAGCACCCATATTCTGAACTTTATCAAACCAACGATGAAGAAAAAAGTCGCCAACCGGTTCGATCTTATCTACCGATTTCTGGCGCGCCAGTTGCAGATTGAAGCGGATATCTCCATCTCCCGGATCCAACAGCAAAGCCCGCTCATAATTCAGAATGGCCGGGGCAATCTTATTTTCCTTATAATAGGCATTTCCCAAATTATAATAGATTTCAGCCGATTCGCCATTACTCTTCAGAAGACCTTCATATAGTTCGATAGCCTTGCCATAATCTTCTTTCGTATAGGCAGCTTCCGCCTCTTTGATCGTTGCCTCCTGGGCGAATGCACCAAAAGCGACAAACTGGACCAAAAGGAAGAATACGATCTTTTTCATATTTATATTCATCTTCATCGCATTACTTTTTAATTGTATTTTCCATCTTACCAATGGCATCTACTGTCTGTTCATATAACTTATCCATAGCATCCGAAGCCTGTGCCGGTGCATAACGGGCAAATTCGCACGTATTCAGGATATCCATAAACTCATGGATCAGCGGCTCATCAACGCCATATTTAGTCAATTCAGCCTCTACATTATCCTTAGTCAGGCTTGCCTGCGGAATACTCAGTTTGTCACTCAAATATCCCCACAATGCACGAAGCACTTCGTCGTAAAATTCTTCTTTCTTGTTTTCCTTAAGCAGTTTACCTGCATTTTTCAGACGTCTGGTTGCCATCTTGTTCGCTTTCTTCGTACGGACTAATGCTAAGTTCGAGTTTTCTTTCACCTGCTTGCGGTAGATAAAGAAGAAGACAATAAACAAAATTGCCGGGATCAGATAACACATGTAATACATGAATGAACCGAAGAACAATTCATTATTCGGAACGAAATGGATGTCATTCACCTTCAGGTAACGGATATCCTTACCCAGATACTTCACACTTTCCTTATTGCTGAAGTTGGAAATAACGGGAGACGTTCCTCCACCTGCACCCTGCTCTACATGCAGCTTATAAGGTTCGGAAGTTATAGTCTTATAAGAATTGGTCTTTGTATCAAAATAAGAGAATGCGATAGCCGGAATTTCAAAATCACCTGCATAACGCGGAATTGCCATATATTCGATAGTCTTCGTACCGGAAGAACCAGCTGCAGTTGTCTTAATATCCACATCTACTTTCGGATCATAAACTTCGAAGTCATTTGGGAAAACAACTTCCGGATTCTTTACCAGCTTAATGTTTCCATTACCGGAAATCTTCACTTTGACAGTAACAGCTTCATTTGTTTTTACATTATTGGAGTTAATGCTCGAAGTCATAGTAAAGTTGCCGACTGCACCGGAGAATGAAGCAGGTTTACCGGAAGGCAAGGGCTTCACATCGATTGTTACAGAAGGAGTAGTAAGCTCTTTCTTTACATCAATGTAAGAAGATGAACCGCCAAAGAAGTCATCAAAGACACTACTTCTCTGTTTGGGAGGACCCGGTACACGTAACACAAGGTCCAGCTTTCCGGAAGGTATTGTAATCTTCCCGGAACGTTGCGGGTATAATACGGTTTGTCTAATAACTACCGCATTATAATTCTTGCCTTTGTAGTTTTCCATTACAGGCTGCTTATTATCCGGTAATTCGATTTCCTGAGCTAAAAAACCATCAAACTCCGGAAATTTAGGCTGATTAATAGATGCAATATCTTTTCTGAAATAAAGCTTGAATGTAACCAGAATACCTTCCTGTTCATAAACGTTTCTCTTAGAGACATCAATTGTCAAAAAGGCATCATCCTTACTGATACCTGTACCGGTTGAGCCTTCTTTTGCCGCTTCATCCGCTTTATCAGGGGGAAGCACTTTTATAGCTAACGCATTGGACGTGTAGTTGGCGCCTTTTACCTTGATCGTAGCCGGTGCAATATTGAAAGTACCCTCTTTCTTTGGTTGGAGAATATAAGTAAACGTCAAAGACGTCTCCGTAGTCATTTTTCCATTGACGATCTGGGTACTCATACTGGTCGAAGTAGACGGCCCTATCAACACATCGAAATCTGGTATCTCCGGCACACGCAAATCTTTACCCTCTGCATTTACCGTGTACGATAATCTGAAAGTCTCTCCCATAACGACAGCTTCCGGAGCAGAAGCCTTGAACGTCACATCAGCCGCTCTGACCACCACTCCGAAAGTTGCAAAGAGAACAAATAAGAAAACTAATTTCCTCATTCTTAATTCTTATTTTTTTAATTCTTACTTCTTTATTTCCCGATTACCACTCTTTATCCGTCCGACGGCGTTGCTGTTGTTGAGCTTGCGCCTTCTTCACCTTTTCCTGAGTGTCTTTTTCATCCTGCAGGAAAGCATCCAACATCTGTTGAGCATTGTCTTTACTCATCTGCTCATTCTGCTGTTGCTGTTCTTGTGTCTTATCCTGCTTCTTATCATCTTGTTGCTGCTGCTGATCTTGATTCTGCTGCTGTTGATCTTGTTTATCCTGATCTTCCTTCTTGTCTTCGTTCTGATCCTGATTTTGATCTTCATTCTGCTGATTCTGCTGATCTTGCAACAATTTTTGTGCCAAAGCTAAATTATAACGTGTTTCGTCATCTTTCGGATTCAAACGCAGGGATTGTTTGTAAGCTTCTACGCTTTTGGCATATTCTTTATTTTGCATGCCAATATTTCCGACATTATGAAAGATTTCCGCTAAACGGGCTTTTCCTTCCGGAGTCTCCACCATCTTCTCTGCCTGACCGGCTATCAATTGGTATTGTTCTGCTGCTTCCGGGAACTTTTTCTGTTTGTAAAGGGCATTTCCTAAGTTATATGTTCCTTCGGATGAGCGTGGGTTTACTTCCAGACTTTTCCGGTAAGCGATTTCCGCTTCGGTAAACTTTTCATTCTGGTAAAGGTTATTCCCTTCGCGGATGTTCTTACGTTCAGCCTTCTGGGCGAAAACAGAGCCTGAACAGAACAATAATATCAAAGAGAATAATTTTACTTTTCTGAATATACGGTTCTTCCGGTCTAATGTCATGAAATCTACCAAAAGCAGAATCAATGCAATCCAGGCAAATGTCTGGAAACGTTCATCATATTCCGAATAAACTTTACTGTCCAGTTCTGATTTATTCATCTTTTCAATCTCCTTTTGAAGCGCACGGAGCGCAGAATTAGTATTGTCGGCACGAACATACGTCCCATGACCTGCAGCTGCAATCTCCTGGCACATTTCTTCGTTCAGTTTTGTAATAACGACATTTCCTTCCTTATCTTTCATGTAATTATTACTTCCGCCTATAGGAATCGGAGTACCTTTCGGATCACCCATACCGACAATATTCACATGAATACCTTTATCTGCGGCAGCGGCAGCGGCTTTCACCGCATCGTCTTCATGGTTCTCACCATCCGTAATCAGGATAATGGCCTTATCCGACGTTTCGCTTGGTGTAAAAGAACGGACTGCCAAGTTGATAGCAGCACCGATAGCCGTACCTTGCGTTGAAACCATCGAAGGGTTGATAGACGAAAGGAACATTTTGGCCGAAACATAATCGGAAGTAATGGGAAGCTGCGTAAACGCATCCCCTGCAAAAACAATCAGTCCGACTTTATCATTCGAGAAACCGTCTGTCAACTTGGATAGCATCTGCTTGGCCTTATCCAAACGGTTAGGCGATACGTCTTCTGCCAACATCGAATTGGAGACGTCCAGACAAACCATGATCTCCACGCCCTGGCGTTTTACTGTTTCCAGTTTAGAACCGAACTGTGGCCCGGCAATGACAATGATAACCATCGCAATGGCTCCGAACAACAGCCAAAACTTCAGATGCTGACGCTTTGGAGAAACCTCCGGCATCAACTCTGCCAACAATTCGGGATTACCATATTTCTTGATTGCCTTTTTCTTCAGGATGATTGCATACACATAGAATGCAATCAGTACGGGAAGCAAAAAGAGCAAGTATAAAAAGTCCGGATGTGCAAAACGAAACATAAGCCTTTTTTATTTACGGTATATTTCTTAACAATGTATTTCTCAATAATATCTCAACCAGCAACAGTGAGAAAAGCAGGAGCGCCCAATTCTTGTACTCTTCCTGTTTTTTACTATATTCCTGCACGCTGATCTTTGTCTTCTCCATCTTATCGATTTCCGAATAGATCTCCTTCAGGCTGGCATTATCCGTCGCACGGAAATATTGTCCACCGGTTGTAGCGGCAATCTGCTTCAAGGTAGGTTCGTCTATCTCTACGTCGACATCCATATACTGGATACCGAATGCAGTCTGAAACGGATAAGGAGCTTTTCCTTGCGTACCGACACCGATTGTATAAACACGGACACCGAATGTCTTGGCTATTTCTGCTGCCGTTACCGGAGCGATCTCACCTTGATTGTTCACACCGTCTGTCAGCAGGATGATCACTTTTGATTTAGCCTGGCTGTCCTTAATACGGCTAACCGCATTTGCCAACCCTAAACCAATTGCAGTCCCATCTTGAATAATACCAGGCTGGACATCTTTAAACAGATTCAATAATACGGTATGGTCCGTCGTCAGCGGGCATTGCGTAAAACTTTCTGCTGCAAATACGACTAAACCGATATTATCGTTCGGGCGGCCATTGATAAAGGATGCGGCCACGTCTTTGGATGCTTCCAGACGATCCGGCTTCAGATCCTGTGCCCTCATACTGCCCGAAATATCCATTGCCAACATAATATCAATACCCTCTGTTGAAGAGTTCTGCCAGCTATTCGTAGACTGCGGACGTGCCAGTATCACGATCAGGACAGCGATTGCCGCCATCCGTAACACGAACGGGACATGCCGGAGCCAGACTTTCCAAGTGCTTGCTCCCGGCGCATCGAAGACTTCCGTAGACGACACCTGCAAACTTGCCTGATTTTTGCTCAGTTTGTAGATATACCATCCGATCATCGGGATCAGCAATAATAACAAATACAGATATGTAGGATTTGCAAATACCATCTTATTCTTTACTTATATTTGAATCATTCTTTTCTACAGGCTTTCCTTCGCCTTCCGCATTCTCTCCTTCACCGGGTGCGGGAATCTCCTCTATCTTCGTCTGATTAATGAACAGATAAGCATTCATCAAACTCAAATCGTTTTCATCCGGCAGCGGATTCATCTTTGCAAATTTCACAAAATCAGACAACTGCATAATCTGCTTCAAGCTTTCATATACAGAGTTAGCCTCATGCTGTTTACGGATGATATCGAGTATCTCGCCGGAAGTCATTTCCATTGCATTGATACCGAAACGATCCACGATATAACGACGCAACGTATCCGTAATCAATGTATAATACTCTTTACTACGACCCTGCTGCCAAAGTTTCTGCTGCTTGATCTCATCAAGTTCCTTTATGGCCTGTTCATGAGGCGGAAGCTTCGGTTCCGGCTTCTTAAACGGAATAATCGGCTTCTTGTTACGAATACGCTGTATGATATAGCCGATCACGCAGATCAGGAACAATGTCAGCAATATGCCGAATATCCAGGGATAATAATCAGCCAGCACAAAAGGCGGTTTCCAGACCTCTTTGATATCGTAAAACTCTTCCGGCTTGTCGGTATTGACAGGAATAGTCGAAACCTTCAACGCAACTTGGTTGGAATAAACAGTATCGGCGCCATCGATCACCATAAACGGAGGCAACAGATAGAGGGAAGAATCAAAAGAGGTAACCAGCAAATCCTGCTCGATCAATAAACGATCGTTATCGATCAAGGTAGAATCCGCTTTTGAGACACCTAACACCTCTACCCCGGCCATCAATGTATCTTGCGGAATAACCAGCTGAACGGCCTTATCTTTGTCTGCTGTTACCGTTAGATGTAAAACAGTCTGTTCACCGATCAGTATGGCGGCAGAGTCGACTTTCACGTCTACCAGTGTCTGCTGTGCATACGCCTTCCCTCCGGACAAAAACGTACCGAATAGGGATAGTAACAGAATGCTTTTCTTTATTAATTTCATTTGCTTGCTTTAATTACGTTTATCAAAAAGAGCAATTAATGCTTTCACATAATCATCTTCGGTACGGATAGAGACTGAATCGACCCGGCACTTCTTGAACGAATCGCTCATCGCGGCCTGCCGGCGGTCCCACCATTCTTTGTAGGCCGTACGCACATGGGCGGATGAGCTGTCTATCCAGCGTTCCCGTCCGGTTTCGGCATCCTTGATCTTCATCAGGCCGACAGAAGGAAGTTCCGTCTCGCGGCGATCGTACACCTGAATGGCAACGACATCATGCTTACGATTGGCGATCGTCAATGCATCCTTGAACCCGTCCTTATCGATAAAGTCGGAAATCAGGAAAGCCGTGCATCGTTTCTTAATCGCGTTGGTCAGATATTTAAGCGCCTGTGCAATATTGGTCTGCTTCTCTTCCGGCTGGAAGTCGATCAGTTCGCGAATGATATACAAGATATGTTTCTTTCCCTTCTGGGGAGGAATAAACTTTTCTATCTTGTCGGAGAAAAACACCACGCCAATCTTATCATTGTTCTGAATAGCCGAGAAGGCAAGCGTAGCGGCAATCTCCGTAATGATCTCTTTCTTCATTACATTCACGGAACCAAAATCCCTACTTCCCGATACGTCAATCAGCAACATCACCGTCAGCTCGCGCTCTTCTTCGAATACTTTCACGTATGGGCGGACATAGCGTGCCGTCACGTTCCAGTCGATATCGCGGATATCGTCTCCGTATTGGTACTCGCGCACTTCGCTGAACGCCATACCGCGTCCTTTAAACGCAGAATGGTACTGCCCGGCAAAAATATTGCGGGACAGGCCACGAGTCTTTATCTCAATCCGTCGAACTTTCTTTAATAGTTCACTTGTTTCCATCTTGATAATTGAAAATTGATAATTGAAAGTTGAAAATTTCAAACTAACGGAGAATGTAGTTTCAAAGAGTCAGTCCCTTTAATTTTCAATTCTCCATTTTCCATTTTCAATTATTAAGGTACTTCAACCTTGTTCAGAATTTCACTGATCACCTCTTCCGATGTCAGATTGTTTGCTTCCGCTTCATAGCTCAAGCCGATACGATGGCGCATAACGTCGTGGCATACGGCACGGATATCTTCAGGAATCACGTAGCCTCTGCGTTTGATGAACGCGTATGCACGGGCTGCCAAAGCCAAGTTGATAGAAGCACGTGGAGAAGCACCGAACGAGATCATATTAGCCAAGTTTGCCAGACCGTGTTCCTGCGGGAAACGGGTTGCAAAGACGATATCAACGATATAACGCTCGATCTTTTCATCCAGATAAACTTCGCGGACAACCTTGCGGGCTTCCAGAATTTCCTCTTTACTCAAGATCGGCTTGATCTCCGGTTTCACTCCTGAGATATTCTGACGGATAATCAGTTTTTCTTCTTCTTTTTTCGGATAATTGATGATGACCTTCAACATGAAACGGTCTACCTGTGCTTCTGGCAGCGGATAAGTACCTTCCTGCTCGATCGGGTTCTGTGTAGCCATTACCAGGAACGGTTCCGGCAGCTTGTAAGTATTTTCACTGATTGTTACCTGACGTTCCTGCATCGCTTCCAAAAGTGCACTCTGAACCTTCGCCGGTGCACGGTTGATTTCATCCGCCAATACAAAATTAGCGAAGACAGGTCCTTGTTTAACCATAAATTCTTCGCTTTTCTGACTATAAATCATAGTACCGATAACGTCGGCCGGCAACAAGTCCGGCGTGAACTGGATACGGCTGTATTTCGCATCGATCAATGACGCCAGTGTTTTAATGGCCAAAGTCTTTGCCAACCCAGGCACACCTTCCAGCAGGATATGACCATCTGAAAGCAGACCGATCAATAACGATTCCACCAAATGTTTCTGTCCAACAATTACCTGGTCCATACCCATCGTAATCATGTTCACAAACGAACTTTTACTTTCAATCCGCTCGTTCAACTCACGAATGTCTACTGTCTGACTCATAGATTTTCTTCAATTATATTGTTACTATTTTTACTTGCTTTTTTTGAGATGCACAAAATTAGAAATGTTAAATTCGTATTCTACACTTTCGCAGTTAAATAATACTAACCTGCTCGGAAGTATTTTGTTTTATTTTACTTAAACGGGAGCGTTTTTATTACAGTTGGCCACTCAGAATCTCGGTCTGGCGGGCTGCAGCTTTCTCCACGGAAGCACGGTCGCGGCGATTAATACCATACAGCTCAGGAGCAGGCACTTCGATAACAGTGCCGATAGGTATATTGTTCGGATCTTTTATAATAGCTTTATTGTGTTCATACAGATATACCCAGAAAATCTTGCTACCGTAATAATCCAACGAAATAAGAGTCAGGCGGCTACCCGGTTCTATTTTGACACGGGCGATTACTTTTGGAGAAGTGGTTTCCGGCTTTGCTTCGGTCGTTTGAGTCGTGACTTGAGTCGTATCTTGTCGCACAGAATCCACTTGGGCAACTCCCATGCGCTTTTTAACCTCTTCCGGTTTGAGCATCCATGATTTGTCTTCTTTTGAAGAGGTTGTATCTTCCTTTAAAACGGAAGTTTCTTTTTCCTCTTCGAAGAAATGGCTGCGGTTCAGATAAAGACACACATTAAAGGCAATCAAAAAGAGCACGAATACGCAAATTGCCATGTTCCGCTTTGTACGGGACTTGCCCGTTCCCGCGCCTGACGCGGGATCGCAAAGTGGCTGCCTGTCTTCCGCCTCGACAGGATCAGGAGCTACATTATTATCTGTATTATCAAGAACGATATCGTCTGTTTCCTCGCGATCCCGCATCGAGTGCGGGAACGGGGCAGCCGGTTCCTCAAGAGAGCTATCAGGTTGCTCGACAGGGACAGAATCTTCCTGCGAGACATCTCTTTCCTGTGGCAAACGCTTTTCTTCCGGCATCACCTCTTCTACCGATTCGTCTTCCGTCTCCTTTTCTTCCGTCCCGTCAGCGCTCACATCCATATCGGTAAAATCAACGTTCTCACCTAATTCGGTTGTCTCAAAAAAAGAAAAAGGCTTGTTGACAAGTTCCCGCAAATCTTTATCGGGGAGGAAGGAAAACTTATAATGTTCCGGAATAACGAAACGTTCACCCGTATTCACATGGATACTTTCACGCTTCTCCACAGGAATGATTTTGAATGTACCGAGCCCCTTCACCTTCACAAGCTTATCGGCATAGACGCCATCCGAAACAACCGCTATAAATTCTCTCAGAAAACGTTCGGTGCTGTTCTTGTCTTTCCCTGTATATTCGGCTAACAAACCTGCCAAATCCTGTATGGTCAGCCGGTTATTCATGTTCGCTTAATTCTTTAAGTTTATTCTTCACGGTAGTTCCCGGCTTGAATACCGGAACGAGTTTTGGAGGCACCAGATAACGCTTTCCGTTCGAAGGATTGACAGAGATACGCTCCGCCTTCTTTTTCACTTCAAACTGACCGAACCCTTGCAGGTAAACAATGTCGTTATCTACTAAACGGGAACTGACCACAGAACTTAAAACAGAAAGTGTATCGGTAACTTCCTGTGCAGTCCATCCCAAACGAGAGGCAAGTTCGGTAATCAGTTCCTTATTCTTCATATCCGCATCCATTAATAGATTATGCAGCTATATTAGTTATTTTTTCGTAAACTGGCAAACTTCTTTGCAGTTTTTATATCATATTAAAGCACTTTTCCGTACAAATCAAAGGCTTGAGCGTCTTCTATTTGTACGTTATAGAACTGTCCGGGAGTCAGTACCTTTTCTTTGGTAACAAGAATCTCCGGATCGACTTCCGGCGAATCGAATTCCGTACGGCCTACATAAAAGTCATCCTCTTCACGGTCGATTATCACTTTAAACTCTTTTCCGATCTTGGATGCATTTATATCTGCCGAAATACCTTCCTGGATGCGCATCAAATAATCCAGACGATCTTGCTTTACACCCGGATCGATGTCATCGGTATAATGTTTAAAGGAATAGGTTCCTTCTTCGTGGCTATAAGCAAAAGCTCCCATACGTTCGAAACGTACATCCTTCACAAAGGCTACCAACTCTTCAAAATCCTGTTCCGTTTCACCCGGGTGGCCAACCATCAAGGTTGTCCGTAAATGGATGCCGGGAACTTCCTCGCGCATCCGCCGTATCAACGCATAAGTTTCTTCTTTCGTGATGTTCCGGCGCATTTTTGCAAGCATCGGATCGCTGATATGTTGCAACGCGATATCCATATATTTACAGACATTATCGCGTTCACGCATAACCCGCAGCAAATCATAAGGGAAATGGGAAGGATATCCATAATGGAGGCGAATCCATTCCACGCCTGGAATATCGGAGAGACGTTCTATCAATTCGGGCAGCGCATAACGTTTATACAGGTCAAGACCGTAATAAGTCAGATCCTGCGCAATCACTTGGAACTCTTTCACCCCCTGCTCCACCAACAAGCGGACTTCCTGCTCGATATCTTCCATCGGAACAGACTGATAATGCCCCGTACTGATCGGAATGGCACAATAGGAACAAGTACGGTTACACCCTTCCGCAATCTTCAGATAGGCATAATGCCGGGGAGTTGTCAGCACACGGTCGGAAGCCAGTTCATGATGATAGGATTTACCCAAATCGTTCAGCAGTTCCTTCCAGTTAAACTTTCCATAAAAATGATCGACCTCCGGCAATTCGTTTTCCAGGTCTTTCAGGAAGCGTTCGGACAGGCATCCCATTACGAATAGTTTACCGATCTTTCCTTTTTTCTTCGCTTCACCCAAGTCAAGGATCATATTGATCGACTCTTCTTGTGCATCACCGATAAAGCCGCAAGTGTTTACGACTACGATTTCACCGTTAATTTTATGTGGATCGTGTTCAACGGCATAACCGTTTGCCACGAATTGGCGCATAAGTTGTTCTGAATCCACCAGGTTTTTCGAACAACCTAATGTTATAATATCGACTTTATTTTTCCGCATATTTATTCTCCGAAGAGGGAGTTCACAAATTCTTTTCTGTTGAATACCTGCAAGTCTTCCATGCCTTCACCCAAACCGATATATTTAACCGGAATGCGGAAATGGTCTGAAATACCAATCACGACACCGCCTTTGGCAGTCCCGTCCAGCTTGGTAACAGCTAAAGCATTCACTTCAGTTGCCGCTGTAAACTGCTTGGCCTGCTCAAACGCATTCTGTCCGGTAGAACCGTCCAACACCAACAATACTTCATGGGGAGCATCCGGAATCACTTTCTTCATCACGTTTTTGATCTTGGTCAGCTCGTTCATCAGGTTGATCTTGTTATGCAAACGGCCAGCCGTGTCGATAATGACAACATCGGCACCATTCGCCTTCGCAGAACTCAATGTGTCGAAAGCCACAGAAGCCGGGTCCGATCCCATCTTCTGTTTCACGATAGGCACTCCTACCCGTTCGCTCCAAATCACCAATTGCTCGACGGCTGCCGCACGGAATGTATCGGCCGCTCCGAGGTAAACATTCTTTCCGGCTTTCTTGAACTGATAAGCTAACTTGCCGATCGTAGTGGTCTTGCCCACGCCATTTACACCAACAACCATGATAACATACGGCTTTTTATCTTCCGGAACCGTAAACGACTCCAAGTCTTCCGTATGGTTTTCGGTCAGCAGGGCGGCAATTTCTTCACGCAGGATAGCAGTCAGCTCGGCAGTTGTCACATACTTATCTCTCGACACACGGTCTTCGATACGGGAAATGATTTTCAGTGTTGTATCTACGCCGACATCGGACGTGATCAAAACCTCTTCCAGATTGTCCAGCACTTCGTCATCCACCTTGCTCTTGCCGGCGATGGCTCTGGTAATCTTGGAAAATACATTTTCTTTTGTCTTTGATAACCCTTTATCCAGAGTCTCTTTTTTTTCCTTACTGAAAAAGTTAAAAATGCCCATATCTTACTGCTTAATTTATTCCTATTAGAAACGAGTGCGCTAAATTACTAAATAATTGATAATTGACAATAGACAATCGACAAATCCTTAGCTCATCCGGTTTTTGTAATCTTCGTAACCGAACCGGCGATACATCACAAGCGCATCATCCTTGCTCCACAAAGCTAAGGACGGATGCGGGATTCCATTGAACATCGACGTTTTGACAATCGTATAGTGAATCATGTCCTCAAATATCAAACGGTCGCCCACTTTCAACGGCTGGTCAAACGACCAGTCTCCCATATAATCACCACTCAGACAGCTATTTCCTCCGATACGATAGGTCGGTTTCCCTTCTACCGGCTCACTGGCTCCGCGAATGGCAGGCTTATAAGGCATTTCCAGGCAATCCGGCATATGACAGGTAAACGAGGCATCAATAATAGCCGTTTTGATGCCGTGATTCTCAACAATATCCACAACAGTCGTCAATAAAAAACCAGTCTGCCAGGCAAATGCGCTTCCCGGTTCCATTATAATCTCAAGGTTCGGATACCGGGCTTTAAACGACTGTAGAAGAGCGATCAGATGCTCCGTATCATAATCTTTCCGCGTCATCAAATGCCCGCCGCCCATATTCAACCATTTGATATGTGGCAGGAAACGACCGAAACGCTTTTCCACCTCTCCTAATGTTTTTTCCAAATCGTAAGAAGACGATTCGCACAAGGTATGAAAATGCAACCCTTCGATTCCTTCCGGCAACTTGTCGCCCAGCAGATCACTGATTACACCCATCCGCGAACCCGGTGCACAGGGATTATACAAATCCGTTTCCACTTTCGAATACTCGGGATTAATCCGCAAACCGCACGACACCCGGTTTCCGTCAGCCTGCACCATCGGATAAAACCGCTGGAACTGCGAAAGCGAATTAAATGTCACATGGCTACTGTATTTCAGGATTGTAGGGAAATCCGCTTCCGTATAAGCCGGCGAATAGGTATGCGCCCGACTGCCCATTTCTTCAAATGCCAATTGAGCCTCATAGATTGAACTGGCCGTTGAATATGGAATATATTCACGCACAATCGGGAATGCCTTCCACATTGCAAATGCCTTAAAAGCTAAAATTATATTTACACCAGCCCGCTCCTTCACGCCTTTTATAAGCGATAAATTACGGCGAAGCAATTCTTCTTCCATCACATAACATGGGGATGGTATCACATTGAAATCTATCATCCGATACGTTTTTTGTCCGAAGTGCAAAGATACGTAAAAGCAGAGATTATACCAATACTTTAATCTGCAGAAAATCTATTAATGACGCCCTCATAAATGTTTTCGAGGATGTCATTAATATTTTCGACGTCCTCATTAATGTTTCCGACGCCCTCAAAAACAACCTTCCCACAGATCGAATATAAAAATATAGAGACAAAAGTTCAAAAAATCCTATATAGAAAATGAACAAACGGAAGGATAATTCGATCTGTTAACAATAATTACGACTCAAAGCAGTGCTCATCTACTTAGATTTAGTAGATTTGCGAAAACATAGTAGTTTGTTATTTAAATAATAAAACAATGGAAAGACTGACATCACAAGAAGAAGACATTATGTTGTATATATGGAAACTGGGCCCCTGTTTCATCCGTGACATACTGAATGAAATGCCTGAACCGCGCCCTCCATATACCAGTGTAGCATCGGTTGTACGCAATCTGGAAAAGAAAAAATATGTCACTCCGAAGAAGTTCGGAACGATCACCCAATTTTTTCCCCGGGTGAAAGAGACTGACTACAAGCGAACTTTCATGTCTAATGTTGTCCGTAACTATTTTACAGGTTCTTACAAAGAAATGGTTTCTTTCTTTGTCCGCGACCGCAAACTGTCTAAAAGCGACTTGCAGGAGCTAATGGATCAGATTGAGAAAGAAGAATAATCAACACAAAAGAAATCAGTATGATAACTCCGGTACTCATTTATTTTCTGAAAGTAAACCTGGCATTGGCACTCTTATATGTCTGCTATCGCCTCCTGTTCCGTGAAGACACGTTCTTCAGGTTGCGCAGAGGTGTTTTATTGTCGATTTACTTGATTGCATTCTTGTATCCTCTACCGGATTTAAGCGGCTGGTTGGCTGGTCAGACAAGTGTGGCGGATATAGTCAGTTACTATTCTGTTTTGCTGCCAAAAGAGACCATTACAATGCCTAACCACGAAATCACTTCTACCACAGGTTGGAAAGAGACCGGGCTTACAGTTATGCAATTAATCTGGCTGGCAGGAGCAAGTATCTTACTATTCAGATGTTTGGCAGAGCTATTCACGGTTTGCCGGCTATACAAGAAATGCCGGAAAATCACATTAAACGGCATCCGGATTTGCCTCCTTCCAAAAGATGAAAGTTCTTACTCTTTCTTCAAATGGATTTTTATTTCTCCTTCCCAGGATTACGGGGAAAAGCTTGATGACATTCTGGTACACGAACGCACACACGTCTGTCAATGGCATTCAGCCGACATACTTCTGAGTGAAATCGTCTGCATTATTTGCTGGATCAATCCATTTGCCTGGTGGTTAAAGAAAGAGATCAGCATAAATCATGAATTTATTGCAGATGAACAGGTTATGCTTTCCGGTTTTAACAAGAAAGAATACCAATACCACCTGATCGGAATGGAACAACCCAATATGGCAATAGCGAATTTATATAATAATTTCAGTGTCTTACCGGCTCACCCGATATTTCTTGGGGGGAACTTCATTAACTTTCTTGGAATATCT
>NZ_QUGV01000032.1:0-59280 GCF_003479205.1 Parabacteroides sp. AF17-28
TAATACTTAGCCAGCATATTCGGAACTTCCCATTCCGGCAATTTGCCATCCTTCAGATACTGAAGGAAATGCTCTGTTACCTGCCCGAAGTGAGCTTCATGACCGACACGGTATTTTGCAGGAATCTCGATCTGCCATACACTGTCACTGATCTTATTCAAGGCTACACCCGGATATTTGGCTGAAACCTTTTCCATTGAAGCGGCAAGATCCTTTTCATAGGTAGCCAGATCGACACCCTTAACTGCTTCTACAAACAATTCAGGTTGATAGTTTTGCTCTTTACCTTGACGGATCACCAGGTCAGATTTGCTACCTTTCATCACTGAGAAGTGAGTATCACCGCCACCTTTCGGGAAGGTATAGTTCCAGATAACAGATACTTTTGCCGTCACACCTTTGATCTTATACAGAATATCACCATTGCAATAAACTTTCAACGTATCATTTTCAACATCCTTTTTCAGAAAATCAGGATAAGCCTCTGTTCCTGTCACCTGCTTAAACTCTTCCGGACTGATAGAAGTGGTCCAACGATTAGCATCCAACAATTCGATATCATTCTTATAGTCGATTACCTGTTCCGGGAATGCTTCCCACTGAACAAGGTCTACCAAATGGGTCGTTACGTCAACGATACCCTCACCCTGCTGGGTCACATCGAAATACCAAACCGGACGTGTCAACGGTTTATTGTCTACCAGCTTGAACAGATGGTGTACACTTTCTTTTACAATAGCCGGTTCTTCGGGAGAACCTTTCAACTGTTCACCATAGATTGCCGGAATAGTAGAAAGTTCGCGCTGCAACATAGTTGTGATCTCATTTCTTTCAGTCATGATGTCATACAACATGATGTTCTTCTGCTTCGCAATATCGAAACATTCTTCGAGCAATTTGAAATTCTGGCTATTAATAGCCATCGGCTTATCTGAAAGCACATTGATACCGGCTTCAAGTGTTTTTTTAATGTATTCGGTTTTCTTTCCATTATTTCCTGCCTGAATCATGACATTGCCTTTCTTTTCAGCCAGCATTTTTTCCAGATAATCCGAACCGGTATAAACGATTTCATTCCACTGCGTCGGATTCTCCGCACGTGTATTAAAGCCCTCGATACGCTTTAGATGTTCATTCACATCGAAGCCAGTGGGTGCGTACACATAAACATCTTTAGAAACTTGCGGATAAGAGACTTTCTGCACTAATGCAGCATGGAAATGTCCCGGATCAAGCGTAATCAACTTGACCTCTCCCGGCGCACCGGTAAAGCCTTCAGCCGCTTTTTCCTGTTTTGTGTTACAAGAAGCCCCTACCAACAGAGCCGCCATAGAGAATAGAAGATAGTTTTTCATACTATTATTATTAAATTATTTGTAAGCTTTTCACTTCAAACTGTATATATCGGGGCAAAGATAATAAAACATTTCTATTTTTTCGTCTTTATCACAATCACTCCATTCGCCCCTTTCGCTCCATAGCCCAGACCATCCTTAATCACCTCTATCATCTGAACATCATTCACATGGCAGCCTTGATCAGCAGCACTGAATGTCGTTTCTGCGCCATCCAAAATAACCAGCGGATCAGTTGAAAGATTCAAACTCTTTGAACCTCTGATGACAATCTTATCTTCCCCATTCGTATATTCAAAGTTAACCCCTGGTATACAAGCTTTAATCGCCTCTTTTATTGTCAAATAGCCATTACGTTCTATCATTTGTGCCGTTATGACGGACCCGCTGCCATATCTCTTAAAGACCAATGTTTCAACGGATACGGAATTGGTAGAACCCTTACCGTTATCGATCACCAGAGCATCACTTTTCACTTTCAGCAAAAGCTGCGTAACATCACCTAACAGAAATCTGGCCCCCCTATTGCCTTTCAGATAAATGACCACGCTATCCGTTGGCAACACATTCTTCAAAGAAAATTCGCCTTTCTTATCCGTCTTCTCTATGATCTTCGTATTGACAACACCAATACGAGCCCCTTTGACAGGTTTTCCATCCATATCGACAACACATCCTGTCACATCCTTCTTCTGTGCACACAAATCCAGGCAATTTGAGCTTGCCATAAAAACAACCAATAATAAAAACATGATCTTTTTCATATCCATATTCATTTTAAAGTTACTACCATTAATACCGGATTATCGTCCGGACTCAATTTCTTAACCAGCGCTTTCAATTCTGCAGACGGATTCGGTAACTGTTCATAAATAGCCAAAAGCTCGTCTGCCGTGAACCAAGTGACCATTTCATTTTCAGATGAAACATATTTTGGCCAGAAGACAGGGCCACCATCAAGATCATTACGGAAACCCAAGTATTTATGCTTGACAGGTTGGTCCAATAAAGTTTGCACACCCGATTCCTTATCAAATAAAGCATGTACATTCGTAACTTTCACTTCCTGCACATATCCACGAGAATTATGTCTTTTATAATTGAAAAAACATCTATTCGACAATCACAGCAATCGGGTTACTTTCGTCAGGTAAATCAGACAAGAGTTTCCGTACTTGATTATCTTTTTTAGAAGGATTATCTTCGATCCATTCTTTCACTTCGGTTACGTCCAATAATCCAGCCAATTCACCTTTGGCGGTTGCTGTCTGGAGTGATTTAATGAAAAGCCCGTTTGCCAAATCGCTTATCATTCCTTTCTCCATGACCTTAACCTTTCCATTTCCTTTATCATAAATACCCCAGTACGTTTCGTCTTTGCCCAATCCTTTATAGTTAATCTCATAATAATTGGTCTGGAAAACAAAAAACAGGACTTTTTCACCCTCCAACACATAGTTGAAAGCAATCTTATCCTCGTTCCCTTCCGGATTATACCGCTCTTCATAAGGCCAATGCCTGAAACCTAAGTCAAAAACATATCGAGGTTCCAACAACTGATCCGATACACAATAAATGGTATCGTTAAAGTTTTCTTTAAAATAGACTTGATCACCGAATGCCCATAAACAAGGTTCTTTTGTATAATCAAAGACGACTTTGTCGTTTTTCAAATACAAAATCAGGCAACGAGTAGAAACAGGTATATTTCCATACCCTCCCAAAAAGATTGGTGTCCTGAAGAGTTCAAAAGGTATCGTATCATCTTGATTCACGATTTCACTTTGTACCTTTTTATTCGGGACATTATATGAAAATATTTTGTCTTCATACTTGTTGAATAGAGTTTTTGAGTAAAAATACAAATTGCCTCCGTTTCCGATTATAGACAATCCTTGCAACCTTGGCATCCCTTCCGGCAGATTGATGTGCTCCAACGGATTTCCATCCGCATCAAAACGTAAAATCCGTTGACCTTCTGTCTGGATATAGATGATGCCCGACACATCGTCCGTCCAAAAAACTGGAAGACCATCCTGCAATAGATATTCATCCGCCCCTTGCCCGATCTTCCCGATGCATCTGATAAATTTACCGGTTTTACGATCGAACATTTTTACCGGTTGCTCACGAGAGCCAACAAGCAATTTATCTTTCAATATCCTGATATAAGCCCTATCTCCTATCAGAGACTCATCTGTTGTTTCCAATGACACATAATCAATATGATACCCGATGTCCTCCACCGAAATTTCTTCAAGTTGTTCCAATGCTTGACTCAAGTTAATGGTCATGTTTTTCTCTTCCACTTTTTTACTTGAACAAGCCCACCCGATTACCACCAATATGACAAATACGATTTTCTTCATGATTAACTCTTAATATATAGTTTTATTTGAATACCCATCTTGAGGGTGTCTGTTAAAATCAATCCTAACTGAATAATATCGATACCTACATAAAAAAAGGCATGGCCTACGGGAGATTAGCTCGCTTGCAGCCTTCCCGACGGCACATGCCTCTTGCGCGTTGTTGTTATGTGTATCGTGCTTTTTTGTCGACTTGTTATTTAGCCGGCGTTTCTTCGCCTACTTTCAACGGGGTGATGTTGTTTTCAGCGCCCGGATAACCGATGTTCTGGTTCAGTGCACCACCATAGTTGGTATTGATGGCGCTTGCCGGAACTGGCCACAAAATATGATGTACGCTAATCTTATATTCGGCCCATTTATGCTTAACTCCTTTATTATAGAAATTATTCTTAGCCGTTACCCAGTCATACCAGAAGTTGTAACCTGTTTCTTTGATATTCGAACCTGTACCTCCGGGGCCGGACAGATTATCCAATTTGTATACCCGTCCACCAAAAACTTCACATGGTTTACCTGTCCTTGCATAAATATAGGATATACGCACTAACTCCAAATGACGGTTTTCTTCGTAATATAATTCACGGGCACGTTCGTCCAGAATGGCTCCAATATTAATATCAGCTGCTGTCAGCGGATCTGCTCCTGCACGCTCACGAACCACATTCAGCATATTTGCAGCTTCCTGAGGCTGATCTTTCCAATAATAGCATTCTCCCATCATCAGATAGACTTCCGCCGAACGATAAATATACCAGGGAGTTTCACCTCCTGCCCATTGTTGTTGCAATGGATCCGGGACAAATACTTTATAATGCGGCCACATAAACCAGCAACGGATGGAATCTTCCACTGACATAGCCGGATTCTTTACAAAATTCTTACCGTACCACTCATTCTTCCCCTTCAAGCTCGGATTATTATAATGCAAATCCTCCATACGCCTCCAACTATCGTGATTGTTCGGGCTTCGCAAATCATTTTTCTCCTTATCCGTCCAAATCGTATACTGGAAATAATTTGTCGGACGAGCACGTCCGATCCCACGACCGTATGTTTTATTCAAATCCATTTCCGGATCTGTCTCGTCGGCTGCGATGTTTACGCTCGTTCCGGTTTGACCATCCGGCGTTTTAATCGCACCACTATTCCAAAAGGGGACACCGTTACGCATCGTCTGTATACGGTCGGAACCATCCACTTCCGGATAGGCTACAACATACATCAGACCTTCCGTATTACTCATATCCAGTTTGGCCTCCACACTATGCAAATCATGCATCAAATTTGTATGGGCTTTTGACTGGTTAGCTGTAAAACGAGTA
Source organism: Parabacteroides sp. AF17-28 (assembly GCF_003479205.1). Lineage (NCBI taxonomy): Bacteria > Pseudomonadati > Bacteroidota > Bacteroidia > Bacteroidales > Tannerellaceae > Parabacteroides > Parabacteroides sp. AF17-28. The sequence goes on from NZ_QUGV01000032.1 coordinate 5,050, forward strand.
GTCATCAAAGGATGATTGGCAACTATTTCTTTTCCGACAGCCAATGCCCGGTCAAAATCACCTAATGTCATGCAGATTTTCATCAATAAAACCCCACAAGCCGCTTTTGAAGTTTTTCCTCGATCCACTTTTTCAGGAACCCATTGGTAGGCGTACTCCATTTCTTCCTTCATCTTCTCCAAAATACTCCAACGGTCATAAGAATAGAAATCATATTTCGGAATAGTAAGCTCCCCATCTATAAACGGGACATCTCCGAACTGATGCGTTAACTTGAAATAGCGATACGCACGCTGAAAATAAGCAGCTCCTAAAACGGCATTTTTTTCCGCCTCGTTTTTAAAGGTGGCAGCGTCCAAACGGGAAATAACTACATTGGAATACTTTATTGCTTTAAAGCCCTCGTACCAATACCAACCGGTTTTGGTTTTATCCCCATTATTCAGATCCATATCCGGCAGTAATGTATTATCCATATCCATCTGCGGACCGGCTTTATCAGTCGTTCCCTCCACACAAATATCGGACTGTACCATCTCCGTTACAATAGGAGCTGCATCCCCGAAAAACTCATGACGCATATTACGTTCGCAGGAAGTCAAGGCGCCATAAAGCCCTTCAGCATTTACATATGCATTTTCAGGTGTATAAAATGACAGTGGTTTGGGTTCCAACCAGGAGTCACTACAAGCCACTATTGTCGTCAACAAAGCTGCAGTACCGCCCAAAACCGTATATTTTCTTATATTTATCTTTTTCATATTTGCTCTGATTTTTTAATTATAAAGTAAAGTTCACACTCAAATTATAGGTACGAGGAGTCGGAACTCCTGTTTCCGGATCCCAGAAATCCCAATGGGGAGAGAATACAGCTACATTACGTACACTCATAGACACACGCATATCTTGTACGAAGACTTTCTTTAGGAAATTCTTCGGGACATTATAAGACAGGGTGATATTGTCCAAACGGATAAAAGACTTTTCAAGATAATTAGTTCCTATATTTTTAGAGCCGATACGGGCATAGTCATTTATCGGATTTTCCGGCATCCAGTGAGGCTGGACATACTCAGTACAACGGTCCGGGAAGTTAGAAACATTGGCTGCACGGTTGAAAGAAGCATAATGCCCCCACTGCGAATACATCATGAATGATAAAGACAAATTCTTATAAAATGTGAACTCATTCCGGAACGTCCAACGGAACTGCGGAGTTTTGTTTTTCTGGAATACTTTATCCTTATCCGTCATCACTCCATCTTTATCCAAATCCAGATATTTGAAGTCGCCAGGCTGGCAACCATATTTGGCAGCCTCCTCCGCTTCATCCATCTGCCATACACCATCGCGTACATAGTCCCAAATCTGTTCGGTGTCATGCCCGATAAACCATTTGTTTTTAATGTCATCTGCCTCTTTCTGTCCGATAACATTACCATTATCATCTACAACATCTACCATTTCCCCATACAAATGAGTGACCTTTCTACGGTTCAAAGAAAAGTTGCCGGTTGCCGACCATGAAAAGTTTTCCTTTTTGATAATATTGGCATTGAGAGATATCTCGAATCCCTTATTCTTGATTTCACCTAAATTAGATGCCACACTGTTGAAACCGGTAATTTCCGGTAGGACACGGTCCACTAACAAATCGTTTGTTTTCGACACATAAAATTCCATCGATCCACCGATGATATCGTTAAACAGGGAATAATCCAATCCGACATTATAAGATGTCGTCCTTTCCCATTTTAAAGCTCTATTCGACATACGGTTTACGTACAACTGGGAAGAAGTATAAATAGTACCATTTTGATCGATGTAAGGATGTAATCCTGAAGTCAGGTCGGAAAGAGCTTCATACTGGCCGATATCACGGTTACCATTCTGTCCCCAGGATACTCTCAATTTACCATAATTCAACCAGGAACTCATATTTTCCATAAACCTTTCAGAGCTAAAGGTCCATCCTAATGCAACAGCCGGAAAAACGGCTCTCGGATGCATTTGTCCAAAAGCAGAATAACCATCGCGACGAACAGATGCTGTTAACATATAACGGTTTTTAAAGGAATAGAATAAACGTCCCATCAATGCATCACCTGTTTTATACGTATCGTCACTCTCTACCAAAGGAACGGTTCCGGCTTGCAGGCGGTGATATCCCAAAATATCGCTTGGTGAATAATTAGATGCTTTTGCCGTCTGTTTCCAGGATTGGCCTTTTTCCGCGTTAATCAAAAACGTAGCTTCGACAGTATGCAATTTATTAAATTCACGCCTCCAGCTGAAGATATTATCAATCTGCCAACTGAATTTCTTACGTGTCGTACGCACAGAGCTACCGCCTTGACTTGCCCAGTTTTCATTTTCAGAAGACTCATGGCTGTATAATTCGTAAAATTCATAATGCGGAGTAAAATTCATCTGATATTCAATACCAAACGGCAGTGATACTTTTGCATACATATTAGCATCCAATGTAGAATACATCTTTTTTCGGTCGCGATACAAATTATCATAAAACGGATTCACAGGAGTAGCATCTCCTGTCGGTAAACGGCGGTACGGGCTGTCCGGATCATCGATATTATTAGAACCGTACGGAGAAATCCTGATCATTTGTTCCCAATCGCAAAGCCAATATTTATCTTTATCGTTATTTCCATTCGAATCGTAATTGTTCAAATCTTTCTCGTCCCGGGAAGAAAAACTCGAACGCAAACCGATTGTCAGGAAATTTGTGATCTTCGACTCCAAATTCAGGCGTGTACGGAAATTGGTCATGCGATCGCCTGTTATAATACCTTCACGGTCAGAATAACCCAATGACCAGTAATAAGACATATTGTCCGTACGGTTCGAAACGCTGGCGGTATAGTCTTGCTGCAAACCGGTTTGGAATACCAAATCATCCCAAGCAGTCTCGTTACCAAGCATATAATTATCGATTTCAGGTGATTTGAAATCAAGACGCGCCAACCAGGAACGAACCAAATCATCTTCTGAAACGGAGGAAACCGGAGTCTTTTGCGTATAATTATACCAAGTTAGTTGATCAACATTCTGCAACTTGCGAGGATCACTAAAAATCTCCGGATATTTAGCCAGATATTCGGCCGAATTACGGGTAACTTCATAATCCTGACGATATTTCACAAAACCTTCACCATCCAATATTTTTTGTTGATTAGCAACCTGTACAAACCCTATGTTTGTATTAAAATTAACAACAGGTTTACCAGCTTTTCCTTTTTTTGTCGTAACAACAACTACCCCATTTGCGGCCTTTGCTCCATAAACAGCTGCAGAACTGGCATCTTTCAAAACATCAATCGCTTCGATATCAACCGGATTAATATCATTAAGAGATCCTTCAAAAATCACTCCATCCAAGACAATCAGAGGAGATGATCCAGCCTTTAACGTATTTTTCCCTCGAATTTGCAAACTTGATTGGTCTTTTGCACCAGTCGACATACCAATATTTAAACCCGGAGAATTAGCACGCATCAAATCCTGAATGGAACCAGGAGCTTCGGCAACCAATTGATCAGTCTTAATAGTCGAAATCGCACCAGTTAAATCTTTTTTCTTTGCCGTACCATAACCAATAACAACGACTTCTTCCAGATTTTGTGTATCTTCCTTCAATTTCACATTAATCTTGTTTTGCTTACCTGCCGGAATTTCCTGTGCCAGATAACCAATGTAAGAAAAGACCAATACGACATTCTTACCGGAAACGGAAATACTGTATTCCCCATTAATATCGGTTATGGAACCATTAGTCGTCCCTTTCTGTAAAACATTAACCCCGATAAGAGGTTCGCCCGACATGTCTACGACTTTTCCGGTAATCGGTAAGTTCTGAGCAGATACTCCTCCAATATTTATTATACAGAGGAAGATTATCAGGAGATATGCATATCTCCTGATAGCCAAGTAATTACTTGGAGATTCAGTTGTCCATTTTTTCATACTAATATTATTTAAATTTAACCTGACACAATATTAGAGAGAAAAGAGACTTGTAACATAGCCTTTTTTTGCAAATAATAAGACTATGTTTGCAACTTCAACTACAGAAAAAAAGAGGCATGGCCTGCGGGAGTAATAAAGCTCGCTTGCTGTCTTCCCGACGGCACATGCCTCTTGCGCGTTGTTGTTGTTATGTGTATCGCGCTTTCTTGCCAATTTGTTATTTAGCCGGCGTTTCTTCGCCTACCTTCAACGGGGTGATATTGTTTTCAGCGCCCGGATAACCGATGTTCTGGTTGATTACACCACCTGTATTTGTCGAGATTGCGGTATTCGGAATCGGCCACAAAATATGGTGGACACTGATACGGTATTTTCCATAAGCAATTTCAACGCCGTCACGGAAAAAGTTATTATGTGTCATCATCCAGTCATACCAGAAGTTATACCCCATTTCTTTCACATTAGAACCTGTTCCGCCAGGGCCGGATATATTATCCAGTTTATAAACACGGCCACCGAAAACTTCACAGGATTTACCCAGTTTAGCATAAGTGTAAGCTATACGAACCAACTCTACATGACGGTTTTCTTCGTAATACAATTCACGGGCACGCTCTGCGAGAATTGCACCGATATTAATCTCAGATGCTGTCAAAGGTTCTGCACCGGCACGCTCACGAACAACATTCAGCATATTAGCAGCTTCCTGTGGTTGGTCTTTCCAATAATAACATTCGCCTAACATCAGATAGACTTCTGCCGAACGATAGATATACCAAGGAGTTTCCCCTCCGCTACGGTCTGTTGCCTTTGTTGGATCCGGAACAAATATTTTGTAATGCGGCCACATGAACCAACAGCGTACAGAGTCGGAAACACTTATATTAACAGGACGTACCAAATGCTTGCCATACCATTCCGACTTACTTTTCAACCCAGGTTCGTTATAATACAAATCAGTCATACGTCGCCAGCTATCATGGTTATTAGGACCACGAAGGTCATTCTTCTCTTTATCGGTCCAGATTTCATACTGGTAATAATTTGTCGGACGGCAAGTTCCGATACCACGGCCAACATTAAAATCATTATCTATTTCTGTCTCTTTATCTGCAGAAGCCGGTGAAATAGCGGTTCCAGTTTCCCCGGCAGGTGTCATGATCGCAGCACCTTTCGCCCAATAAGGAGTTGCATTACGCATGGTTTGTATCCTGTCTCGGCCTTCCACATCCGGATAGGAAACAACATACATCAAGCCTTCCGTATTCGACATATCCATCTTTGCCTCTACACTATGCAAGTCATGCATCAGGTTCGTATTCGGCTTTGTCTTGTTTGTCGTAAAACGGCTCGTCATCAACGGATTATTTGCAACGATTTCTTTCCCGACTTCAATTGCCCGATCAAATTCACCCAAGCACATGTAAATTTTCATCAATAATACTCCACAGGCAGCCTTTGATGTTTTGCCACGATCAACTTTCTCCGGAACCCATTGCCAGGCAAACTCCATATCAGACTTACACTGTTCAAGAATACTCCAGCGGTCGTGTGAATAAAAGTCCAGTTTCGGAGAGGTAATTTCTTTATCGAGAAAAGGCACATCCCCAAACTGATGAGTCAACTTATAATAACGATAAGCGCGTTGGAAATAGGCTGCACCCAAAACGGCATTCCGTTCCGCTTCATCTTTAAACGTAGCGGCATCCAGACGGCTAATTACGATATTGGCATATTTGATACCTTTAAACCCTTCATCCCAATACCATTTCATTTTATTTTTAGCATCACTTCTCGATTGAGTCGGAATCATGTAATTATCAAAATCAACGAGAGAACCGCTTTCATCCGTCTTTCCATGGACCGCGATATCCGAAGTGTACATTTCTGTTAAAATCGGAGATAAATCACCGAAGTACTCATGCCTCATATTACGCTCGCAAGCAACAATAGCTGCGTATAAACCATTTGCATCCACATAGGTATTTTCCGGCGTATAGAACGAAAGAGGCTTCGGATCCAACCAACTTTCTTTACAACCGGTCGTCAGTAAAGGTAATATAGCTAACGCTCCTATTACACATTTCTTTATATGTTTATTCTTTTTCATATTTCTGATTATTCTTTTATTAAAGAGTAAAGTTAACACTAAGATTATAGGATCTCATTGTATAATCGCCGCCTTCTACGTCGCCGAATGACCAATTTGAAATCACAAACGGATTGCGGGCACTTAAAGAAAGACGCATATTCTGCACCTTAAACTTGCTCAGGAAGGTCTTCGGCACATTATAAGACAAAGTGATGTTTTCCATACGGACAAACGTCTTCTTTACATAATGGCTACCTAAATTATAGGAACCGATACGTCCGTAGTCGTTTGTAGGATTATCGATCGTCCAACGCGGTAAATCGACAATTGAATATCGGTCATACGTGCCACCGGTATTTGCCGCGCGATTGAATGTTCCATATTGTCCGACATGGGAGTATACCATAAAAGAAAAACTGAAGTCTTTATAACTGAATTCATTTCTCCATGACCAGTAGAAACGGGGAGTCGTATATCCCTGGAACACCTTGTCGTCGTCATTCATCACACCATCATTGTTTTGATCGATATACCGGAAGTCACCTGGTTTACAACCATATTTGGCTGCTTCTTCTTCTTCACCCAATTGCCATACGCCTTTTCCTTCATAATCCCAGATCTGGTCGGGATCATGGCCGATAAACCATTTGTTTCCAATATCATCTGCCTCCTTCTGTCCAATGACATTACCATCTTTATCCAAAACATCAACCATGTCACCATACAATTTTTTCAATTTACGACGATTAAAGGAGAAAGTTCCGGAAGAGGTCCACATAAAGTCATTCGTACTGATGACATCACCATTCAAAGATAATTCAAACCCTTTATTTGCCAATTTACCCAAATTAGCCTTAACGTCTGCAAAACCTAAAATAGAAGGCAAAGAACGGTTGACCAACAAATCCTGAGTTTCAGTCATGTAAGTTTCAACAGAACCTCTCAGGCGATCTCCCAACATCGAAAAATCCAAACCGATATTGTAAGATGCCGTACGTTCCCACTTCAAATCGGCATTAGCCATACGGCTAACATAAATTTGTGATGTGATATATATGTTCCCGTTCTGATCGATATAGGGATGTAAGCCGGAAGTAAGACTTGCCAATGCATCGTACTGGCCGATATCGCGGTTTCCGTTCTGCCCCCATGAGAAACGCAACTTTCCATAATTCAACCAATTGCTTGCCGGTTCCAGGAACTTTTCGGATGTAAAAACCCATCCTAAGGCAACTGCAGGGAAAGTGGCACGCGGATTCGCCTGTCCGAAGGCAGAATAACCGTCACGACGAACAGATGCAGTCAACATATATTTATCTTTGAAAGAATAGAAGACACGTCCCATCAGAGCATCACCCGTTTTGTATTTATCTTCACTGGAGACAACCGGAACTGTTCCAGCCCCGATATTATGATAGCCAAGGACATCACTCGGTGAAAACTGTGTATTTTTCGCAGTTGTGCTCCAATACTGTTCTTTTTCAGCATTAGCCAGGAAAGTAGCTTCGAGTCTATGATCCTTTCCAAAGTCCATTTTCCAACGGACAATATTATCCAGCAACCAACCGAATGTTTTCTGATTGGTACGTTCCGAGTTACCTCCTTCTCCAGCCCACTCGGGATGTTGGGATGATTTATGGTTATAATATTCATACCATTTATAAGTCGGAGTAAAGTTCATCTGATATTCAAAACCGAAAGGCAATTTCACTATACCATATATATTAGCATTCAAAGTATGCGTAATTTTTTTACGATCGGTATACAGATTGTCAAAAAACGGGTTCTTCGAATTATTATCACCATTAGGATACATCCGGTACGGGCTCTCCAAATCATCTATATCATTAGTTGTATATGGTGAATTACGTTCGCGCTGAACGGCATCTGCGGCTAATGCACTTTCATCTTTGGTTGCAAAAGAAGAAGTCAAACCAATTGTCAGGAAGCTATTTACTTTAGATTCTAAGTTCAAACGGGTACGGAACGTCTTGTACCAATCACCTGTCTGAATCCCGTCACGATCTGCATAGCCTAAAGACCAGTAATATGAAAAATCGTCCGTGCGATTTGATACACTTGCCGTATAATCTTGCTGAAGACCTGTCTGAAAAATATAATCATCCCAATCAGTCTCTATCCCATTCAAGTAATTCTCTACTTCAATATTTTTAAAGTTCAAACGGGACAACCAGGTTGTAATCATCTGCTCATTGGAGGGTAAAGATGTAGCAGGAGTCGACTGATCGTAGTTATACCATGATAAAGGATCTATTCCGCTATTACTCAACAACCTCGGATCGGTATACATACCCGGTTTAGCGGCTAACTCTTCCTTTGTCAGCAGGCTTTCAGAATATTCCTGTCGAAACTTGATAAAACCGGCACCATCAACAACAGATGGTATGCGGGAAGGCTGCACCAAACCCAGATTGGTATTAAAATTAACCACTGGTTTTGAGGTCTTACCTTTTTTAGTCGTAATTGCAATTACACCATTTGCTGCTTTTGCTCCATAAACAGCAACGGAGCTGGCATCTTTCAATACATCAACAGATTGGATATCTATTGGATTTATATCGGAAAGATCTCCATTAAAAATAACACCATCCAAAACATATAGCGGACTGGATCCAGCTGTCAATGTATTTTTTCCACGAATCTGAACATCCCCTGTCCCTGCTGCATTCGTAGACATTTTAATTGATAAACCGGCTGCATTTGCACGCAGAAGATCCTGAACAGAACGAGGACTTTCTTTCTCCAAGTTTTCTGTTCTTACAGAAGAAATCGCCCCGGTCAAATCCTTTTTCTTAGCCGTACCGTAACCGATTACTACCACTTCTTCCAATTCCTCAGAATCTTCTTTCATGGTCAAATTAATCACTTTTCGATTGGATACCGGTATTTCCTGAGTCAAATAACCGATATAGGAAAAGACTAAAATGGGGTTTTTCCCTGTTACAGTAACACTGTACTTTCCATCTATATCCGTGATAGAACCATTTGTTGTTCCTTTTTCCATCACGTTCACGCCAATCAACGCTTCGCCAGATTGGTCTTTCACAACTCCCGTTACTGTTAATCCTTGAGCGCTCGCATAACACGCAAAAACACTCATCAACAATAATACAAAAGTACAACGGGACACAAGACTAAACACATGTTTTCTCATATTCTCATTTAAATTGGTATTAAATAATTAGTTAGTAAAACTCTTTCTTGCATTAAACCATCACATTGTGTACGTTCACACAAGCCATCAAACACGCACAATAGATTATCCACTATTCATAATAATAAATATTAAGATTCAACACTTTATACATTTTCTTCATCTATAAAATGACTAAAAAAAACGTACGTTTTTTTTAGTCATTTTTCAAAAGCTATTTTTACTAAATATCTCTGTATATATCTACTTCCAATATACACATTAAACAATTGTGCTATAGATATTTATCATAAATCATCAAAAAAAGCAAAGAAAGTTTTCATTATTCAATATAAGTTAATATCTTTGGCGAAAATAAATGTACGTTTTTTTTAGTCATTTACAATCAGTATAAAATTCTTATATCCAACACATTACACACTTCAAATCAAAAATATACTTTAAAATCACATTTACACGATCTTAAAACACAAATAGCTATACATCAATATTTTATTATCAGAAACTGATTCTCATAATGATTTACCAAATCCACACATTAACCGGTTTTAAGCTCATTTCATCTATGGACTACATGGAAAGAAGTATTTCAGGAAGAGGTATGTAAATGCAAATCTGCTACTAAGCATAGATTTAATGTAACTTTGTTTCGTACACATCACTTTTAGAGTACAGAATAGAACCAATATCAATAGAGATTACTTTACTAATTTTAAAGGCTGTCAGAATGCCGTTGCCTCTCCCCACTAACATACTTATAATAATAAAAACCACATTTTAGTTAGAAGCCAACCCGAAAACTGACGTATTGTCACACTTTCTGTCAGCTAAACTTTTCCAAAGGCATCCTTGTTACTTTGGCATACGATTTGTAAGATAATTAGTGCAGCTCGAAAGAGAAAAGCGAATACAAGGAAAATAATAACAATTAAAATAGAAGAAAATTATGGGAAAAATTATCGGAATCGACTTAGGAACAACCAACTCGTGTGTTGCCGTACTCGAAGGTAACGAACCGGTTGTCATTGCAAACAGCGAAGGTAAAAGAACGACTCCTTCAATCGTTGCATTTGTAGAAGGTGGCGAACGCAAGGTAGGTGATCCGGCAAAACGTCAGGCAATCACCAACCCAGAAAAAACAATATTCTCTATCAAACGATTCATGGGTGAAACCTACGATCAGGTACAGAAAGAGATCAACCGCGTACCTTACAAAGTAGTACGTGGCGACAACAATACTCCGCGTGTCGACATCGAAGGACGCCTATACACACCGCAGGAAATCTCAGCTATGATCCTGCAGAAAATGAAGAAAACAGCAGAAGACTATCTGGGACAGGAAGTGACAGAAGCCGTTATCACTGTTCCGGCATACTTTAGCGATGCACAGCGTCAGGCAACAAAGGAAGCCGGTGAAATTGCAGGTTTGAATGTTCGTCGTATCGTAAACGAACCGACAGCTGCATCTTTAGCTTATGGTCTGGATAAGACGAACAAAGACATGAAAATCGCCGTATTCGACCTTGGTGGCGGTACATTCGATATCTCTATCCTGGAACTGGGCGACGGTGTGTTTGAAGTTAAATCGACTAACGGTGATACTCACCTGGGTGGTGATGACTTCGACCATGTAATCATCGACTGGTTGGCTGAAGAATTCCTGCGCGAAGAAGGTGTCGACCTGCGCAAGGATCCGATGGCTTTGCAACGTTTGAAAGAAGCTGCAGAAAAGGCTAAAATCGAATTGTCAAGCACAACAAGCACAGAAATCAACCTTCCGTATATCATGCCGGTTAACGGTATTCCAAAGCACTTGGTTAAGACACTGACTCGTGCCAAATTCGAACAATTGGCAGACAGCCTGATCCAGGCTTGTATCGAACCGTGCCGCCAGTCTTTGAAGGATGCAGGTTTGAGTACTTCCGACATCGACGAAGTAATCTTGGTAGGTGGTTCAACACGTATCCCGGCCGTACAGGCTATTGTTGAGAAATTCTTCGGCAAAGCTCCGTCCAAAGGTGTTAATCCGGACGAAGTGGTAGCTGTAGGTGCTGCTATTCAAGGTGGAGTGTTGACAGGTGAGGTAAAAGACGTTCTGTTGTTGGATGTGACTCCGTTGTCATTGGGTATCGAAACAATGGGTGGCGTTATGACTAAGTTGATTGAAGCCAATACGACTATTCCGACTAAGAAGTCTGAAACATTTACAACAGCTGTAGACAATCAGCCTTCCGTAGAAATCCACGTATTGCAGGGTGAACGTTCATTGGCTAAAGACAACAAATCGATCGGACGTTTCCATCTCGATGGAATACCTGCCGCACAGCGTGGCGTACCTCAGATCGAAGTTACTTTCGATATCGACGCAAACGGTATCCTCAACGTCTCTGCGAAAGATAAAGGTACCGGTAAAGTTCAGAGTATCCGTATCGAAGCATCCAGCGGATTGAGTGATGATGAAGTAAAACGTATGAAAGAAGAAGCTCAGGCTAATGCTGAAGCCGATAAGAAAGAAAAAGAACGTATCGACAAGCTGAACCAGGCCGACAGTATGATCTTCCAAACTGAAAAACAGTTGAAAGACCTGGGCGACAAGCTCCCGGCTGACAAAAAAGCTCCGATCGAAGCTGCTTTAAATAAATTGAAAGAAGCTCACAAGGCTCAGGATATCGCCGGTATCGATGCTGCTACTGCAGAACTGAACAGCGTATTCCAAGCCGCAAGCCAGGAAATGTACAACGCACAGAATGCACAGGGTGGTGCACAACCGGGTCCTGATTTCGGTCAGCAGGCTGGTGGCAACACCGGAAATGGCAAACAGGATGGTGGAGTAACTGATGTAGACTTCGAAGAAGTGAAATAAATAGTTTATCGGAAACGATAAGCAATGATTTAAAAATCGCAGTAGAATAACTTTTTACTGCGATTTTTCTTTTTATGAAGTTCTTCACCGATCACTGTGGTTTTTCTATATCCTGTCCCCAGTTTGCCGACTGTACGTGTGAATAAATATCATTATAGTATTTACGATCTTCCCAACTCATCTTCTCGACTTCTTCCATATTCGGTGTGCCAAAGGCATCTTTGAAACGGAACATCGGGTCAAGATGTGCGGCATAATTCCAGTTGAGACAGGTAAATGCCCCATTTTCACGCCTACGCCCACTCACATTGAAGACCTCCATTTGTAATCCCCTTTGCTGCCCGGGGAAAAGAGATTGATCCCAGTTCATGGACTGTTTGGAATTATGGGCAGAGATGCGTGCCACTTTCAGGTAATGTTCATTGCCGGTTTCCAGGTAAAGGCGATAAAAAGCAAAGGAACTCCATGCAAACCCGAGGTCTGCTCCAGCATGTCCTATGGCAATAATGTGTTGCCCCACGATGCTACGGTCTCTTGGGAATTTCGTGGGGCGGTTACCCTTATCATTTTCAACGGGTATCTCCATGCAATGAACCCAACTTTCCGTATAAGTTGCAGCTTGTTCGGCTGCCGTCAGCCATTTAGCATCTTTCGTCAGGTCGTAAAGAGCCAGGAATCCATTGAGAGCCATTTGGCCTGATTCGCTGTCATACGTCTGGGGATTATCAATCACACAAGAAACATAAGTATAGGTATTATGTATATTCCTATAGCAAAAATCGCCTGCCTTTTCAGCAGCTTCCCTATACTTATTATCACCGGGACTATCCGCTTGTGCTGCGATATGAAGTTCCACAAGATAACGGACCGCACAAATTGTCAGAAACTTATTTGAATTCGTAACCGGATGTTTTCCCAGAGCATTTATGACCCTATGATTATAAGAAAAATAATAGCTTCCATCTCTGTTCTGGTTATCTATAAGCCAGTCGCCATATCTTTTGCAGGCATCCAGCCATTCAGGCTTTTCGATGCCGCTACGTTTAGCAAACGCCCAAGCGGCAATCAGGCTTTCCATACCTCCTGTATTTACACGCAGGTTGCTTCCGTCACGGAAAGTGCCGGTATTTCCCCACCAACCCGGATCATACCAATCACGTGGTAATCCTAAAGATGTCTGGCTTTTGGATGCCCAGAAGTTCAACACGGCTTCCCCTTTTTTTATCATATCGTTATTGCCGGTTTCCACTCCTTCCCGATAGATATAATATCCGGTTGCAACCTGCATGCCTACAAATCCCATTTGATAATCATAGTTCCTGGGTTCAAAAGTGGTGAGGTCTACCTCGAAAGGCCAGCCCGCTGCATCGTACTTACCTCTCATACTCGTGTCTTCCCCATAATAATGCATTAAAGTTTCGATGATACCATTATAGGTTACATCGAGATCGACCGGATAAATAGTAGGATTGTATAATTCGAAAGCATGTCCCCACGAGTCTTTCACTGCTGTAGCATAGTCATTTACACTTGAAAAACAAAGTTCCAGATTATATTCATGCACTAAATCATCTTGTATGGGATGATAGCGTGGGCCGCGTCCCCCTCGTCTCTCAGCCTCCGAACCGGGGTATATAAAATTCGTATAAATCACTTTATTTTCTCTCTTTATACCCAATGAACCGAACTGATAATCTGCACAAGTGTCAATCCCGTTTCCATCGGCGATAACCGTTTCGCATTTGGAATCTTTATGAATGATCGAAAGGGTGAAATTCGTTCTTGGATTGCGAAACATAACAAGAGGCAATGTGATCCTATCTTCCCGATAATAAAAATAGGTATCGTTGACCTGCGGGATATACTCTGGAATATTCCCGGTTACAGTGAAATTACCTTTATACCATACGGCAGGCATAAAATATTCGTTCCGGGTAAGATCCGTTGCTTGCTCATCAGTACGAAAGCCGAAAAAGGAGTTGAAGAAACGATCGCCTGCTTTGGAGTTTGACAATCGGATTTTGCGCTGGAGCTCAATGATTCCGTTGCCTTTAGCAATATATATATCAGAAACATTAAAGCTCGTTCCTAAGCTTGTCGTAAGCAATGTTTGACGGGTAAGCATATTGCTATTAAGCACACACGAGCTATAGTTTCCCGAAAGCTCCTTTGAGCCGGCTAATCCCAGAAAAATCGTAGCATCCGGGTTGATTGTGGGTATCGGGGTTCCCTGATAAGAAAAATTTAATTTATAGAGCCCTCCTTCCACGGCTTTCACCGTTATCGATGCATCGCCGGAAACCAAAACGACACCGTCATTTGCAGATAGAGAACAAGGCATTACTAAAATGGAGATCGAGAAAATGCAGATGTATTTTATAATTCTATTTGACATATTATTAGATTTAAATGGATCGGATGATCCGGTTTGTTTATTGTTATTCTGAATCTTTTATAAAACTTGTATAGAGGTATCGATTTCATTTGTTACATCTTAATTGATTGACAAATATACATTTTTAGAGCAAAAGGTTTGCTTTTTCTGCACCGAAAAAAAGCATATGAATGAACAAAGAGAAATATTCTATAAACTGCCGTTTTTTGCGCTTTTAAGGGGATTGGCCTTAAAAAGAAAATCCCCGAAACACAATGTATTTCAGGGATTTTCTTTTTTCTATGACTCTTGTTAAGTGGTACCACCAGCAGCCGAAAATGGTTTGATATGGCACTATTTTTCAATAAGTTATTTTACTACGATGTAAGTTCCTTGAATAAGGTTTTTACAGCTTTGCACCGTTCAACACAAGTTTGTATCTTAGGTACGATTTCTGTGAGCAAAGATAATAATTATAATGATAGCATTGTAATAACTAGCTAATTATTCCTCCGACTTTACATAATTTTTGAAAAGCAATGTTTCCTGATATTCTTTGATATTTATTGAGTCCTTTTTCTAGTCCATTACATAATTCTTGATGTATATATGTTCCAATGCTTAATGCTGGATTATTGTATAAGGCTTTAGTATATTGTAGGTCTTGCATGCATAGTTGTTCTTTGTTTTCTCTGATATCTGAAACTGTTTGATTTAATCTATTGTATTGCTGTAAATAATAGAATGAGCATTTAGCATTGATGGAGTCTTGAATTTTCATTTTTATGAAAATTTGCTGTGTTTTGATTTCTTGAGCGATTTTGAAGAACTTATCTATTGTTTCAAAATTTGATGCCCCTAATTTGTCAGCAAACATGTAGTTATATTTTAGCCAGTTATTTTCTTCAAAGATAACTTTTGAATAATATAATGGCTGTTCTGATAAACAGTTTCCAACAATTGCTTCAGCTTTTAGATTTTCTATATTTACTTCAATATCTTGAATTTGAAGTTTTAATATAGTTGCTGCTGCTCGAAGTTCATTTCTCTTTTTATTCCAATATATGATTGCTGTAACACAGACTGTTACCGCCATTACTATAGTCTGTAAAAGATTGGATTCTAAAAAACTTTCTTGTTCCACAAATTTTTAATTAATGTAATATCCTCCTGTTCTCTGTGCTCCTTTAAATGTTATTAATCCTGATTTTACTAAAGAATTTAAGTAGCGTTTAGCAGTAGGCACACTTTTTCCTATTAGTTCAGCAATCTTAGATGAATTGAGCCCCGGATATTGCTTGATGATATTTAGTACTTCTTGTTCTTTTGAGTTTACAGTATCATTTACAGTATCATTTACAGTATCATTCTTGATACTGATACCTCTTTTGAATGTAACTGTAAACATCCCGTCCGTATGAAATTCAGGCTCAGGAAGATTGGCTTCTTTCATGGCTTCCTGCATACGAGGAATACCGGATGCTACCCTTTCAACCAAATGCATACGGGTAAACAATCCAAATATTAATGGATTGCGTGTCATACTCTTGTGTCCGAAATCTTTAGCTACGATAGGTAAAAGCCCTCCGGGATTAGAAACCTCTACCCGGTCATCAAACATTTCTATTGTAATGGTTGCTCCCTGTTCGTAATAATCACGATGTGAGAGAGCGTTAATAATGGCTTCTTTGAACACAGTGAGAGGAATTTCCCAAATTTCTTCTCTTGGTCCTGCTCCCTCAATTTTATAAGCTACTTGCAGTTTACTTTCCAGCCATGCCATAGCCTGCAAATATTGTTGGTATAGTGGACCGCCAAAGGTTTTATCATCTATGATATATACTTTGGTTGTTCCTTTGAAAAGGACACATCTTGTTACTGCGTGTGGAAACTTTCGTTCAGGTTGTTTCCCAAAGAACATGGCTGCTCCATTCTTGGCTACTCCTTTATCCGTAAACAGTTCCAAATTCTCAAATATCTGTTTGTTCGCAGTCGATGGACTTAGCTTTGCCTCCGTGCGAAAGTCTTTTATCGCTTGTTCGTCTGCATCTGTGTAAATGTTGAACCACGAACAAGGGATAGCATCAAAAAATATTTTGTTGCATTCCTGAAAGAAACTGCGCATTTCTTCGACAGTACGAAGTTTCTGTGAGTTTGCTCCCTCGCGCACAAAGATAGAGCCGGAAAATATATAAGGTTTATCTTTCCCTGACGGAACATCAATTACCCAAACTGTCTTATCTTCGATATTTACCGCATACATATCACAATGGAGAGCCGGAGATATTTCACTGATAGAGCCTTGAATAGCTGAACGTTTGTCATTCTCTAAATCTGTGCCAATAATCTGCCCGTTATCATCTACACCAATGAGTAAATATCCTCCGTCTGCATTAGCGAAAGCGCAAATTTCTTCTGTTAGTTCACGAACCTTTGAAGGAACACGAACTTTGAACTCTACATTATAGCCTTCTCCGCTATCGATGAGTGATTGTATGGTTTCTGTATTTGTCATAGACATCTATAAATATAATGCAAAAATAGTCATTTCAATTGTTTCAATAACTCTAAAAACAAGGATATGTATATGGTTTACTTCAAATTGTTCTTTCTGAAATTAGAGGGGCTTGCATCCTCTATACTTTTTGAAAAACTTATTAATTTGGATATTTTCAGCACCGAAAACAGAAAAAGAATACGTATCTCCGAGAGTAATCATAAACAAATGTCCGTCATGATAAGGAAACATATTGTTGTTAATCCATTGGAAGCCTGTTCCTGAAAGAATATATACTAATTCAAAAAAAGGAATGTTCATGCTGACTGTTGTACTCATGGTTTACATCTCGGTTTACATGGCTTGTGTGAACCAACACGAAAAACACAGAAAATAATAGGATTTGATGGGAAAAACCACCGAAAATGCACAAAAAAAGCAGTCACATTTTACTGTAACTGCTTGATTTTCAGTGGTGCCACCAGGAATCGAACCGGGGACACAAGGATTTTCAGTCCTTTGCTCTACCAACTGAGCTATGGCACCGTTGTTTTGTTTAACGGGTGCAAAGATATGGACTTTTTTTTATTCTGCAATAGGTAGAGGATCTTTTTGTTGTTTTTTTTATTCGTTCAGTGAATTCCAGCCCTGGGCTTTTAGCTCTACTTCTCCACCATCGCGACCAACCAAGTAATTGCCAAGCTCTGGTTTTGTGATATGGCCGATTACTTTAACGCCCTTCATTTCAGAGACTTTATCGTGGTCGGTAAGAGGAACGGTGAAGAGTAATTCATAGTCTTCGCCCCCATTTAAAGCGGCTGTTACCAGATTCATATTAAACTGTTCGGCCATTGCTGCTGTTTGATAATCAATAGGAATACGGTCTTCATAAATACGGCAACCGACATTGCTTTCTTTTGATATATGCAAAAGTTCAGATGAAAGACCGTCTGAGACATCCATCATTGCAGTAGGAATGACCGCTGCATTACGAAGTGCTTCGATAATATCCTTTCGTGCCTCCGGCTTTAATTGGCGTTCCAACAAATATTCTTTACCCGTAAAGTCAGGGGTAAAATCTTTTTCTCCTTTAAATATTCGTTTTTCCCGCTCCAATAACTGCAACCCCATATAGGCAGCTCCCAAATCCCCGGAAACGCAGATGAGGTCCGTCTCTTTGGCACCACTGCGGAGAATGACTTTTCCCTTCTCACCTTCTCCAATGCACGTGATACTGATGCAAAGCCCGGTGAGAGAAGCGGATGTATCTCCTCCGACAATATCGACTCCGTACACGTCACAGGCCAGTTTTAGCCCGGCGTAGAAATCCTCAATCTCTTCAACAGAAAAACGTTTGGAAATTCCGAGTGAAACGGTGATTTGTTTAGGCAAACCGTTCATTGCGTAGATATCGGAAAAATTCACAACAGCCGATTTATATCCGAGATGTTTTAGTGGAACGTAGGTCAGGTCGAAATGAATCCCTTCCAACAACAAATCGGTGGTGACAAGCACTTGCTTATCCCCATACGAGAGTATGGCGGCGTCGTCACCTACGCCTTTTATGGTACTGCTATTTCTGATTTCAATTCTGTCTGTCAGGTGGCGAATCAATCCGAATTCGCCTAATGTTGAGATTTCTGTTCTGTTACTCATATCTATGATTATAAAATACTTTTCTTTTGGACTGCAATTATATGTTTTTTTATTGTCTCATCAAAGCTCTGTCCATTATGAAACTTGATGGTGATAGGTAAATAATATAACGATTTCTTCCAGCTTTCCGGGACAAGCGGATTGTCTTTCAGGCGAGCTGCGTCTTTTTCTGTAGTCAGAATCAGTTTCCCCGGAGAAGTCATCATTTCGTATGTCTCGTCTAATTTCTTGAAATCCGATTTTATGAACGTATGATGATCTGGAAAAATTACCGGCAAAACTTTTTTTGAATATTTTTTTGCTTCGCGAATAAAAGGTGAAGGAGAGGCTATTCCTGATATTAACAGAATATCTTCTTCTTTGCCAATATCTTTCCTACGTAGAGACTGAGCCATTGAAGGAAATACCGGCTTGATTTCATCGTAAACAATGCTGGTGAAAAAGAGTAATTGATGAGCCCTCAATTTCATATTTTCTTCGATAATGCGAAAATCGATAGGCTTCATATCTTCCTCACATTTAGTGACAACTACAATATCGGCCCGATTTATTCCGTTTATCGGTTCACGCAGCCTTCCCGTTGGCATCAGCTTGTCATTGTAAAACAAGCGATGATAATCACTCAATACAATTGAAAGGGACGGACAGACATAGCGGTGCTGATAAGCGTCATCCAGCAAGATTACTTCCGGCCTTTCCTGCTCGGGCAAGGATAAAAGAATTTGAATACCCCGTCTTCGATTGGCGTCGACAGCAACAAGTACATCAGGAAATTTATTTTTCATTTGAAAGGGTTCGTCTCCGATTTCCTGGCTGGAGCTTTGCGGGTTGGCAAGAATAAAACCGGAGGTTTTTCTTTTATATCCTCGGCTCAATACGGCAATACGGTATTGCTTTTTTAGCAAATCGATAATATATTCGGTATGAGGAGTTTTTCCTGTGCCTCCTACAGATAAGTTTCCTATGCTAATTACGGGAACAGGATATTGCTCGGAATGTAGAATATCCCAATCAAAAAGTC
Source organism: Parabacteroides sp. AF17-28 (assembly GCF_003479205.1). Lineage (NCBI taxonomy): Bacteria > Pseudomonadati > Bacteroidota > Bacteroidia > Bacteroidales > Tannerellaceae > Parabacteroides > Parabacteroides sp. AF17-28. Next base: position 24,715 of record NZ_QUGV01000032.1, read on the forward strand.
TGTTTCGTAACCGTATTCCAATTCCGTATAAAAAGGAAATTGGATTCAGGTAGTAATTAAGCTTAATTTCGTTGTTTGTCAGCATGTGATTCCTATCTGCATACAAATATAGTTAACTTATTGAAAGTAATCGGCTTTTTATTCGTTTATTTGAAAAATAAGGATGACTATACTGCTCTGATTATTCATTTTCAAGGATATCAAATTTAGAAATCATATCTTTGCAGGGAAGATCCTTGGGTAGGTCCTGTCGATCCGAAAGACCTCTCCTAACTTTCAATTTTCAACTCTTAACTTTCAACTATCGGGGGGGGCTTATTGTATAAAACGCATTTTTCAGGTTCGAAAAACATCCGAAACAAAACAAATGTTAATCCGCTTTTTTGACCTCAAAAAGGGATTTTTTCGCCTTTTTTGAGCGTTCCCAGCCATTACGACCGTCCTCTTTACCATTACGACCGTGCTAATGTGTAGTGCACTCGGCACCTCGCGAAGATTAGCACGGTCGTAATGGCGATTTGGACGGTCGTAATTGGAAAGAGGACCGTCTTTAGGGCAAAAACCACCCTGAATTTCCTTGGGATATTTGGGACGCCGTCCGTTTTATTTTCAAATATTCGATTCTCCGAGAGTTAAGGTTTATCACATTGTCGGCGTTTCTGCCTTCCAACAATCAAAAAGAATGCTTTTCAGAACGGACTGCGCACCTCGTTTTTCCTATTGTCAGAAAGGGGAGCTTAAACCGTAAAAAGAGTCAATCCAAAATCGATCAAGATTTCAGACGAAATAGAAAAACGGCCGAAACAGGGGGTTATTGTAATATTTATATTTTATTCGGGAACTAATAATTACAGTTCACAAAAAACGGCACATAAACTTTGATTTTCAAACAATAATCACCTACCTTTGCCGAAAAATAAAAAAACAACATTAAATCTTAAATGATCTATTAGGGTAGAATTTTAAAATTTATGCAAAAAAATCAGACACTACATATTTATTTTCTGATTTGTATTCTATCAATCCTGACAGGTACATCCTGCAACGATTCCTATGAAAAGAGGAGGATATTAGTTATTCACTCATATGAAGCGGAATATGCCGGCTATAAACATAACGGAGAAAAGATACAACAACAGTTCCACCGGCAAAAAATCCATGCCGATATCCGGACTTTCTATCTGGACTGTGACAGTTATCGGGAAAAAGACGAACTCAACCGGATGTATAACTTTCTGGACACCACTGCCAACTGGAAACCGGAGATTATCCTGGTGTATGACGACCAGGCCACTTATTCCCTGATGGCTTGCGAACACCCTTTGGTAAAGCAGACACCGGTCGTATTCGCGGGGGTCAACTATCCGAACTGGAAACTGCTCAAACAATATCCTAACGTTACCGGATTCTGGGACAAGCCGGAATTCATGAAAACCGTCGAACAAATAGAAAAGTTGTTCGGCCCCATGAGAATCCATTTTTGGCTGGACAACACCTATTTGGGTCGGCAAACCATGGAGCTATTTATCAGTGAGATAGACCCCTTACGCATGAAAGAATATGCCCCTTCTCTCAACGTCATAAATGAAAACGGTTTTTTTCACGTGCTAAGAGATACCATCCAACATAATAACCAACTATTCACAAACAACAGCATACTGCCGGCAAAGCCAGCACATACAATTTTCAATTTTATCAATTCAAGGGAAACCAGTTCCAATAATTTATTGTGGGTCTTATCCGGCTTGCACCGGCACTCGGTCTTCGTACAGAGCAAGCGTGATTTCACATCCAAACGCCTCGGCCTGTTTGCCAGCAGCCCAACCTTTACCGTTATAAACGAAGGGTTCGGAGTCGGAGAAGGATTGACAGGCGGATACCTGACCTCTACGGAAGATGAAATAAAGATATCTGTAGACAGGGCTATCGAGCTGTTAAGAGGCAAAGCCATATCCGAAACTCCCATCACCCAATCTCCCAAACAATTCGTACTGGACTGGATAGAAATGCAACGGTGGCATATCAGCAGAAAAAACATTCCAGCTTCCTACCAGATTATCAATATGCCGCTGACAGAACGATATAAAACACTGTTCATAACGCTCGGCATCCTTTTGTTACTCATTGTCACGACGGTAATCCTGTCCCTTTTACGTCTCTACCGGAAAGAAAACAGGACCAAGAAGGAAACACAGAAAAGCCTGAGGAAAAGCGAACGATTCCTGTCTCTCGCCTTGAGCGGAGGAAAAGTTTTTGCCTATCAGCTCAAGGACTACACTTTCTATTTTGACAACGAGTTTTATACGAATGCCGGACTTGAACAAAAACCGATTCTGATAAACGAATACCTGGACCATTTGCATCCCGGTGATATCCAAGTCTTTAAAAAGGATATACAGAGAGCTTATTCCGGAGAAATCATGGAAAACATATCCCAGATACGTTGTAATTTCGACGGAAAGGGATACCAATGGTGGGAATTCCGCTATACATATAATAAAGAAGACGATGCCTTCAACGGCCTCTGCCTGAATATCCAACAAAAAAAGAAGGCAGAACAGGAGCTTATAGAAGCCCGGCAAAAAGCGGAAGAATCCGATAAGATGAAGTCTACATTCCTGGCCAATATGAGTCACGAGATACGAACACCTCTAAATGCTATCGTTGGCTTTTCCAATATCATCGCCAGCAATGAAGTTGAGTTGGAGATAGAAGAAAAGGTTGAATTTGTCAGGCTGATTAACAACAATTGCGATTTACTTTTGAAACTGATCAATGATATCCTTGATTTATCACGCATCGAATCCGGCCGTATGGAATTCACCTTCACCCGGCAAAATCTGACAACCTTGATAAACGACATTTATCAGACGCACCAGTTATTGCTTCCTGACGAGGTCAAATTGATACAGGAAACACCCGAAGCTCCTATATTTATAGAGACAGACCGGCACCGCCTGACACAAGTCATCACAAACCTCATTAACAATGCGGTCAAGTTTACCCAAAAGGGATATATTAAACTGGGCTATAAATACAGTGAAGCAGATTCGTCCGTATATATTACGATAGAAGACACAGGCATCGGTATCCCTAAAGAAAAGCAGAAAGCCATATTCGAGCGTTTCAACAAACTGGACGAGTTCGCCCAGGGGACAGGGTTGGGATTATCGATTTGCCAAGTGATTGTCAAACGCTTAAAAGGCCATATCACGTTGCAATCGGAAGAAAGAAAAGGCAGCCGGTTTACCGTCTGCCTCCCCTTGATAGATCATCAACAATAAGTTTTATTGTATAGAAAAGGTATCTGCATCTTTCCATGCCGGAAACTTGGCACGCAGATCATCCAGTTCGGTACGGGTTAACGTACAGGTCCGGGTTACCTCTTCACGTTTGCCGGCATCGGCCATCTTCTTCCCTTTCGGGGAAAATACCATCGAGTCGCCGCGATAGACAAAACCTTTCCCGTCAATGCCTACCCGGTTTACGCCACAGACATATGCCATATTCTCCATTGCACGTGCCTGAAGAAGCGTTTTCCAAACCTTTTTGCGGGCTTCCGGCCAGTTGGCGACATAAATCAACAGGTCATATTCGTTGTTCACATTCCTGCTCCACACCGGGAAACGCAGGTCATAGCAAACTTGCAAACAGATATTCCAGTCCTTATACCGTACGATCGTCCGTGTATCTCCGGCCGTGAAATGCCGGTCTTCACCGGCCATCCGGAACAAATGACGTTTATCATACAAATACGTTTCTCCTTCAGGAGTGATGAAAAAAGCACGGTTAAAATATTTACCATCCTCTTTTGCAATAAAACTACCGGCCACAGCCAGTTTATACTTCTTCGCCCATCCTTTAATAGTGGGGATAGTCGGGCCGTCCATCGTGTCGGCCAGTTTTTCAACTTCCATAGAGAAACCGGTTGTGAATGTCTCCGGCAAAATAGCGATGTCGGTCTTTCCACTGACACGCCGGAGCAATTCTCCATAATAACCCAGGTTTTCATCTCTGTCCTCCCAGATAATATGGGACTGGACCATACTGATTCGCAAATTGTCTGCCATAATATTAAATTTGAACAAAGTTTTCAGGATGACAAGCTGTCACCCCTCTGTAGTTCTTACGGATTTCATAGAGATCTTTCTCCACGTCACCCGTCGGATAGAATATCCCTTTAAAACCGGCCTCTTTCTTTTTATAATCCAAATAGGCCACCAGGATAGGAACATTGGCTTTCTGCGCGATAAAATAGAACCCTTTTTTCCACTCTTCCGCCCGCTTACGGGTTCCTTCCGGAGTAATGGCCAACTGAAACTCTTCCCTGCTGTTGAAAAGTTCAACCATCTGGTCCGTCACCGACGTCCGTTTATGACGGTCGACAGGCACACCCCCCAGCCAGTTAAACAACAAATTGAACGGGAAAAAGAACCATTCTTTTTTAATCAGGAAACGAGCATTACGCCCGATCGAGGTGTAAAACAGTTTTCCGACTAAAAAATCCCAGTTACTGGTATGCGGCGCTACACATATCACGCATTTAGGCACATCTTCGACCACAGGTCCGAGTTTCCAACCCGCCAGGCGAAGAAGCGCCTTACTAATCGCTTTCTTCATTATTTGCGTTAATTTGCTCTTATTTGCCCTTATTTGCTCAGCTCACCTATTTCTGTAGCGATAGCGTTTACTTCTGCTTGCAGATCAGCGAGCAATTTATTATAATACTCTTTCACACGCGCTTTATTATCCTTTCCATCCGGACGGTTGGCACGACGAATATATTCATCCTGCATATCGAGTATTCTCGACATCACTGCGTCTGCCTTATCCGAATCCACGCCTGGGATATACAATTTACAAACCAATGCTTCTGAAAACAAATCGCCAGCCACATAGCTGATGTCTTTCTTTAAAATTCTTCTTTTAGCCATAGTCGTTTATATTAAAATACCCACAAATCTACATATTTCATTTATTAAACAAGCTCTATAGTTGAAAAAAAGACAAAAATTCGTATCTTTGCCCCCGCAAAATATCTGATTATAAACAAAATCGTTTATGGATAATATAACAACAACGCCAGAATATCTTTTTGAAAGCAGTTGGGAAGTGTGTAACAAAGTCGGAGGTATCTATACCGTCCTTTCAACAAAAGCGCATACGTTACAACAATCTTTTAAAGATAAATTAATCTTTATTGGACCAGATGTGTGGGCTAACACAAACGCCCCCGACTTTATCGAAGATGATATTCTGTTCGCTGAGTGGAGGGCTTATGCAAAGACCACGGGCAACCTGAAAGTAAAAGTAGGCCGATGGAATGTTCCGGGAACACCACCCGTAATATTAGTTGATTTCAAACCATTCTTCAAGGAAAGGGATGCCTTCTTCTATTCTATGTGGGAAAATTTCCGCGTAGACTCTATCCACGCATACGGCGATTACGACGAGTCTTGTATCTTCGCCTACTCCGTAGGTAAAATAATTGAAAGTTTCTACCATTTCTATAAGTTGGAAGACAAAAAGGTCGCAGCCCTGTTCAACGAATGGATGCTGGGAATGGGTGCTCTTTACATCCAGAAACAAATTCCGGCAATAGCGACGCTCTTTACGACACATGCTACTTCCATCGGACGTTCCATAGCGGGCAATAACAAAGCATTGTACGCCTATATGGACGGCTATAACGGCGACCAGATGGCGAAAGAGCTGAATATGGAAGCCAAGCATTCGCTGGAAAAACAGACCGCCCATTATGTGGACTGCTTCACAACAGTGAGCGACATCACGGCCCGCGAGTGTAAACAATTGCTGGACAAAGCGCCGGACATCGTGACCCCGAACGGTTTCGAGCCGGATTTCGTACCGGAAAAAAAGGAATATGAAAAGAAACGTGCCGAAGCGCGCCATGCCCTGCTGAATGTAGCGGAAAAGTTATTAGGATGCCCCATTTCACCGGATGCATTCCTTGTCTCTACAAGCGGCCGCTATGAATATCGCAATAAGGGCATCGATGTCTTTATCGAAGCAATGAACCGGGTACGTACTTCCGGCAAGTTGCAACGCGAAGTGGTAGCCTTCATCATGGTACCCGCCTGGGTGCGCGATGCCCGTGCAGACCTGAAAGAAGTGATCGACAAAAATATCCGTACCACCTCCCCCATGCAGATGCCGTTCGTCACGCATTGGCTGAACCTGATGGAGCAGGACAAGGTACTGAACTATATCTCGCATTCCGGATTCACCAATTCGGCAACAGACAAACTGAAAATCATTTTCGTACCCTGTTACCTGGACGGACGCGACGGCATCCTCAACAAACCGTACTACGACCTGTTGGTCGGTATGGACGCAACGGTCTATCCTTCGTATTACGAACCGTGGGGATACACTCCGTTGGAAAGTATCGCTTTCGGAATCCCGACCATCACGACCGATCTGGCCGGATTCGGACTCTGGGCTAAGAGACACGTGACAGGCAACGACATCAGCGAAGGTGTTGCAGTCGTGAACCGTGACGACTTTAATTATTTCGAAGTAGCAGACGCTATCACATCCTCCATCCTGACTCTCGTCAGCAAGAATAAAAAAGAAACGGTCGAGATACGGAAACGCAGTTTCGACCTGGCGGCAAAAGCGGAATGGAGCAAATTTATCGTCTATTACGAAGAGGCTTTCAGGATCGCTTTGGAGAATGCGGCCAAAAGAAATAATTAAAATAGGCTCATAATTAAACAGATAATCCCTATCTTTGCAGCGTTTTAAACAAAGATCAGAGATTCTATAATATTAAATTGAAATTGAAACATTTTAAACTTCACAATAATGAAAATCAAAGCGAATAACGCAAACAGCCCGATTTGGAAAGATGTTTATTCTCATTCTATGCTCCCCGAGCCATTACAGCCATTATACGAAATGGCAACAAACCTATGGTGGGTGTGGAACCATGAAGGAGCCAAATTATTCGGTAAGATCGACCCGGAACTGTGGGCCTCTACAGAAGGTAACCCCGTACTTTTACTTCAAAGCTTATCCTATAAACGTATTGAGGAAATTCTGGCAGATAACGTCCTGATGGCCGAAATCAAAGCTACTTACTCAATATTCAAGGATTATGTAAATGTTAAGCCGGACAAGACGAAACCGTCTGTTGCCTATTTCAGTATGGAATATGGTTTGACAAACGTTCTGAAGATTTACTCCGGTGGTCTGGGCGTATTGGCAGGTGACTACCTGAAAGAAGCCAGTGACAGCAATATCGACCTGACTGCTGTCGGTTTCCTGTACCGTTACGGTTATTTTACCCAATCCCTGTCTATGGACGGACAGCAGATTGCCAACTATGAACCGCAGAATTTCAACGCACTGCCTCTTACACAGGTGATGCAGGCTAACGGCGAACCGATGGTACTGGAAGTACCTTACCCCGGCCGTACCGTTTATGCCCACATCTGGAAAGTAAGCGTAGGACGCGTTCCTTTATATTTGATGGATACGGACATTCCTCAAAATAGCGAATGGGACCGCTCTATCACTCACCAGCTCTATGGCGGCGACTGGGAAAACCGTATGAAGCAGGAATACCTGCTGGGTATCGGTGGTATCCTGATGCTGAACAAGTTAGGTATCAAAAAACAGATCTACCACTGCAACGAAGGACATGCAGCCCTGATCAACGCACAGCGTTTGGTAGACTTCATCCAGAACGACGGTCTGACATTCAACCAGGCTCTGGAAGTTGTCCGCGCCTCTGCACTGTACACGGTTCACACTCCGGTTCCCGCTGGTCACGACTACTTCGACGAAGGTCTGTTCGGCCGTTACATGGGTGAATTCCCCGGCAAGTTAGGTATCAGCTGGCAGGAATTTATCGACATGGGACGTGAAAACCCGGGATCGAACGAAAAGTTCTCCATGAGTGTATTCGCATTGAATACATGCCAGGAAGCAAACGGTGTAAGCTGGTTGCACGGAAAAGTATCCCAGCGTATGTTCGCACCGGTATGGAAAGGTTACTTCCCCGACGAACTGCACGTAGGATATGTGACAAACGGCGTACATATGCCGACATGGGCTTCTACGGAATGGAAACGTTTCTTCGCAGAACATTTCGACAAGAAATTCTTCAAAGACCAGTCTAACAAGAAATACTGGGAAGCCATCCAGAACGTACCGGACGATGAAATCTGGGAAATCCGCAAGAGACTGAAGAACAAACTGTTCGAATACATCAAGAATCAATACAAGAGTAACTGGCTGAAAAACCAGGGCGATCCGGCAAAGGTTGTTTCCATCTTGGACAAGATCAATCCGAACGCTTTGATTATCGGTTTCGGACGCCGTTTTGCAACATACAAACGTGCTCACTTGTTGTTCACAGACCTGGACCGTCTGGCTAAGATCGTAAACAACGAAAAATACCCGATCCAGTTCGTATTCACAGGTAAGGCTCACCCGGCTGACGGTGGTGGACAAGGCTTGATCAAGCACATTGTCGAAATCTCACGCCGTCCGGAATTCTTAGGAAAGATTATTTTCCTGGAAAACTACGATATGCGTCTGGCCCGTCACCTGATTGCAGGTGTGGATGTTTGGTTGAACACTCCGACACGTCCTTTGGAAGCATCCGGTACATCTGGTGAAAAGGCAGAAATGAACGGTGTTCTGAACTTCTCCGTATTAGACGGATGGTGGTATGAAGGTTATAAAGAAGGTGCAGGTTGGGCTTTGACCGACAAGCGTACTTACGAAAACCAGCAGTACCAGGATCAGTTGGATGCTGCAACAATCTACCATACACTGGAGACACAGATCATCCCGACTTACTATGCAAAGAACAGTAAGGGATACTCTCCCGAATGGATCCAGTACATCAAGAACTCCATGTCTGAAATCGCTCCCGACTATACAATGAAACGTATGTTGGACGATTACATCAGCCGTTTCTATGACAAACTGGCAACCCGTTCCGCCCACTTGCGCGAAAATGACTTTGCTGAAGCAAAATCTCTTGCAGCATGGAAAGAAGAAGTGGTTGAACATTGGGATAGCTTCCAGGTAGAATCGTTTACAAGCTCTCAGGATTTGTCTATCGATGGTCCGGTAGTAGGAAAAGAATACACATTCAACCTGGTCATCGACCGCCACGAACTGCAAGGCATGTTAGGTGTAGATATGGTTGTTACCAAAGAAAACTCTGACACCCACCAGTTGGAACTGCTGTACGTCGAACATTTCAAACTGAAAAAAGAAGAAGGTTCCAAACTGTTCTTCGAACTGAAAACAAACCCGAGCGAAGCAGGTCTCCACAAAATCGGTTTCCGCGTTTACCCTGTAAACAAAGAATTGCCTCACCGCATGGACTTCGCTTACGTTCGCTGGATTCAGTTATAATCGAAACGATCCGATCCAAAATAAAAAAGGTTGTTCTCCGGAAGGGGGACAACCTTTTGTTGTTTATGTCATCAAATCAGTATAAAAAACCGAATTACCTCCATAGCAGCTCCCCGTACTATTTGGTAATCCCAATATTCTTCCGTAACTTTGTTACCACTGTAACTGTTACCACCGTAACAAAACACAATGTATATATGAAATTCTACAACCGGACAAACGAATTAGCTGAGCTACAGCGCATACAAGACTTATCATTCACGGATCATTCGCGGCTGACCGTAGTGACAGGCAGGAGGCGTATTGGGAAAACGAGTCTGATCATGAAGGCTGTTGAAGAGACACCGACTGTCTATTTGTTTGTCGGGCGGAAGAATGAGGCGACGCTTTGTACCGAATTTATTCCTATGATAACACAGTCGCTAAACATTTATGTTCCGGATGGGATCAAAACATTCCGTTCGCTTTTCCAGTTCCTGATGGAACAGGCTACGACCAAAACGTTCAACCTCGTAATCGACGAGTTTCAGGAGTTTTATAATATCAATGAAGCCGTATATAGCGACTTACAGAATATATGGGACCAATACCGGTTGAAGTCGAAGATGAATCTGATTGTCTCCGGCTCGGTCTATTCCCTGATGCAAAAGATTTTCCAACAGTCTAAAGAACCGTTGTTCGGCAGGGCCGACAATATCATCAGACTTTCGGCTTTCAACCTTCCTACCCTGAAAGAAATCATGCATGATTACAGGCCCCAATACACAAACGACGACCTGCTGGCGCTCTATGCCTTCACAGGGGGAATCCCTAAGTACATCGAACTGTTCTGCGACAACAGAACATTGAGTGTAACGGAAATGATCGATTTCATGATACGGGAAAACTCTCCGTTTACCGACGAAGGAAAAAACCTGCTGATAGAGGAGTTCGGAAAGAATTACGCTACGTATTTTTCTATCCTGAGCGCCATATCCGGAGGAATCAATACACAACCGGAAATAGAAGCTGCATTAGGAAACAAAAGTATCGGAGGACAGCTCAAGAGACTAATTGAAGACTATAATATTATTGCTCGCCAACGTCCTATTCTGGCAAAAGAAGGGACACAGAACGTCCGCTATGAGATTACGGATAATTTCATCCGCTTCTGGTTCAACTACTTCGACCGTAACCGCTCGCTGATAGAGATCAAGAACTTCACGGGGCTACGTTCCATCGTCAAAGCCGACTATCCGACCTATTCGGGTAAAATCCTGGAACTCTATTTCAAGCAACAGTTTGCGGAAAGTTTCCAATACCGTGCTATCGGCTCCTGGTGGGATGTTAAAAACGGGGAAAATGAGATTGATATCGTTGCTTTGAAACTGGAGAAAAACAAGGCCGTCATAGCCGAAGTTAAAAGACAGAAGAAAAACTTTAAACCGGAACTGCTGGACACCAAAGTCGAACACATCAAACACAAACTTCTGGCTAAATATGAGATCGAAAAACGATGCCTCTCATTAGAGGATATGTAAAAAGGGGGAATTGCAAAGCATCCCCCCTTTTTCACTGATATAATATTTATCGATTAAAAAGCATAAGAAAGTCCGATAGCCGGCATTAAGGCCACCGTATCGTAGTTGCCACCGAATGTTCTTGGCTGTTTCAGCAAGTCCAGGTCCGTATAGGATCCGTCACGATCGAAGCCGCTTACATAAGAGAACGCGACATCCACAGACAGGTTTGTCAACGGACGGAAACTCAAACCGGCTGTCAGCCCCAACTTATTCATACTCGGAGTTTCCGGATTCAGATAATCCTTTTCAACCGGTGATTCATCCAGGTAAACACCCAAACGGACATCCAGACGGTTGGTGGCAGCAAACTGGCCACCGATACGATAAATACAGGAATTCTTATATTTCTTCGGAGCATTGATATCATATTCGCCTAACTCTTCCGTAGGATTGAAATTAACCGTTAGTGCATCATAAGCACCCCATCCAATTACCTGAACCTCACCGGAAAGCGTCCAGCGATTTGTCGGACAATAGGTAATCCCTACACTCCAGACACTCGGTAACGGCAGTTCGGCTGAAAAAGTTCCTTTATCCAGTTCCGGTACTTCAATTTTTTCCGGCACGCCTGGAGTTCCCGGAGGTAACATTCCCAACAGACCGTTTACCTTCTGTAACAGTCCTTTTAACTCCAACTCATTAGCATAATCTAACGCAACATCGCCCTCTTTAACGCGAGCCATCACCTTTGAACGATAAGAAGCTCCGATAGTAATCTTCTCGTTAATATCGAACATCGCTCCGACATTATATCCCAAGCGTACACCGGCATCACCTTTCAAACCGACAGAAACAGCCGAGATATTGTCATATTTAGCCATAATTTGTTTCAACTCCTGAGGGATCATGGCACCCAAAGCCGGATTACCAGCCGTCAGCTTGTTTGCCAAGTCACTCATGGCTCCCGGAGCAATCAGTGAACGATTCAGCGAGATATTACCAAACTCCATCATTAGACCTGCTCCAATACTCAAGCGATCCATGATTTTCCAAGAAACCGTAGGTTGTATATTAAACGCTTTCAAAGAAATATCCTGGATCAGATGTGACCCCCTCCAGTCATTTCCCCAATGGATGCCACTGCCAAACGGGGTGTTTACCATCACTCCGGCAGCCAGATTATCATAAATCTTAAATCCGGCATATAGATATAAAGGCGTACTGGCCTTATTATCCGTTTCAAAAGAATAATCGTCTGTTAATGATTTATATTTTGCCGTAGCAAAAACGCCTGATACACCGGCAGACAAGTCTATACTATTTTCCATAAACGCCAATCCGGCAGGATTGAAGTGCATGCTTTCCGCACCCAACTTCATGGCAACACCTACGTGTCCCATACCGGCCTGCTTCGTACTTTGTGCATTTACTTGATAGCCTTCTGCGGCCAAATACGTCATTGGGAGCATGGAAAGACATGCTAACGCGATAACTTTCTTCATAAAAACTTTATTTGTTAATACTTTATTTATTATGCCTTCCCGGGCATAAACGGCAGCAAAGATAAAGACTTTTTTCTAATACTGCACACTTTTAACAAGAATGTGCAGCACAAAACCCGAAAAGTTGTGCAACCGGTAGGCCGTTTTTGCCCTCTAATTTTCAATTTTCAATTCTCAATTTTCAATTAATAAAGTATCTTTGCAGCGAAAAGGAACGTTTCCTTTTCCGTGTGCTTGCTAAACCACGTACTAAAAACAAGAAAGATATGAAACATCAAGAAGCCGCTTTGGTCTGCTTCTCAGGTGGACAAGACTCCACGACCTGCCTATTTTGGGCAAAGAAGCATTTTTCCCGCGTAGAAGCCGTTTGTTTTACTTACGGACAAAAACATTCCCTGGAAATCGAGGTTGCACGAAAGATCGCAGCCGACGCCCATGTTCCCTTCCAAGTATTGGATGTATCGTTGATCAGCCAGTTAGATGCGAGCTGCTCGCTGACCCATACCGACATTGCGATGGATCAGGAAAAGCCGGCAGACAGCTATCCGAACACGTTCGTTCCGGGACGTAACATGGTATTCCTCACCTTCGCCGCCATCCTGGCACGCAGCAAAGGGATCTTCAACCTGGTGACAGGCGTTTCGGAAGCCGACTACAGCGGATATCCCGATTGCCGCGATACGTTTGTGCGTTCCCTTAACGTCACGCTAAACCTCGCGATGGATGAACAATTCGTAATCCATACCCCGTTGATGAACCGCGATAAAAGCGAAGTATGGGAACTCTCCGACCAGTTAGGCGTATTCGACCTCGTACGGACACAAACCCTCACCTGCTACAATGGCGTTGTAGCCGAAGGCTGCGGCCATTGCCCTGCCTGCAAATTGCGCAACGAAGGATTAAAAAAATATATAGAGAGAAAAGGTAAATAGTATGGATACAAGAAAAGAAGAAAACGAACTGCATCTCTTGGGCGGTTCAACGGTCTACAAGCAAGATTATGCGCCGGAAGTGTTGGAAGCTTTTACCAATAAACATCAAGGGAATGACTATTGGGTACGTTTCAACTGCCCGGAGTTTACCAGCCTTTGCCCTATCACGGGACAACCGGACTTTGCCACGATCTATATCGACTATATTCCCGACGTGAAAATGGTGGAGAGCAAAAGCCTTAAACTGTATCTGTTCAGTTTCCGCAGTCATGGAGCCTTCCATGAAGATTGTGTCAATATCATCATGAAAGACTTGATACGCCTGATGGACCCGAAATATATCGAGGTCACCGGAATCTTTACCCCTCGCGGCGGTATCAGTATCTATCCGTATTGCAACTATGGCCGTCCGGGTACAAAATATGAGCAGTTAGCCGAACAAAGGTTGTTCAACCATAAGCCATAAAGGACATTTTTAAATGATTCCATAAAAAAACGGCAATATGGGAACTATAGTATTGCCGTTTTTTATACATTTGCAACTAATAAATTCTAAACCATATAAAATATTTAGACCATGAACAAAAGCATTACAATGAAGACGGCTCTGGCCGCCTTGGCTTGTACAGCCTGCATCAGTGCAAGTGCACAAAAACAGTATCCCGAACAAGAAAAGATGAGACCCGGTATGTCCGAATACTGGACACCGCAACCGAAAATCGTCACTCCGGGTGACATAAAGACGAACAGCGCTCCTTCAGACGCTATCGTTCTATTTGACGGCAAAGATCTTTCAGCGTGGGAAACACCGAAAGGCGGTCCGGCTGAATGGACTGTAAAGAACGGAGCTTTTACAGTCAATAAGGAAAAAGGAGACATCCAGACAAAACAAAAATTTGAGAATTTCCAATTGCATATCGAATGGTGTGTTCCGAAAAACATAAGCGGAAAAAGCCAGGCACGTGGAAACAGCGGTATCTTCCTGCAAGATATGTATGAAATCCAGGTATTGGATTGCTACGACAACGAAACGTATGTAAACGGACAAACCGGTAGTGTTTACAAACAGACTCCTCCTTTGGTAAACGCTATGCGCAAACCGGGTGAATGGAATGTATATGACATTATCTATACCGCACCGATCTTCAAGGAAGACGGAACTTACCGCGTTCCGCCTCATGTAACAGTGATCCAGAACGGTATCGTACTGCAAAATAATACGACTATCCTGGGAACTACGGAATATGTCGGCTTCCCGAAAGTTATCAAACATGGTGCAGGTCCGATCCGCTTGCAGTCACACGGAGACCCGAGCGAACCGATCAGTTTCCGTAATGTTTGGATCCGGGAAATGTAATTCAGGTGAAAGTTAAAAGGTGAAAGGTGAAAGTTTGATTGATATTAATATCTCTTTAAACTTTCACCTTTCAATTTTCAACTATTTAATCGAGCGTCAGATTAAACTCATCCTTCAGCTTAGCCAAAACCGGATTTATACTCAATAAATGCTCATACTTTTCAGCGGATGTGTAGGCCAGATGCTTCTGGTTCGTTTCGTCTATACGGACACGCATCTGGATACGGGTATTCTTCAACTGCCCCCGCAGATAGCTCAAAATATCAAGGCAGTTATTCGTCAATTCGTCCTGTTGTCCGGGATTGTGCACACAGACCTCAAAATAATAATTATCTTGCAAAACCGGTTTGCAGTTGATCATCGTATTCTTCAGATAGACTTTCTTATCGATAGAAGCGGCAAACGCATCCCAATAATGCACCAGGGCTTCCTGGCTGAACGGGCTCTGCATCTCTTGCACGACAGTTTCCACATGTGTGGCAGACTGTGCCTTCGGATGCTCCACTCCTATCTCCTTTATGGATGTTCCGAATTGCGGCGGACGCGCCACTCTTTTCGGAGCGGTGGCGGGAGGCGCTTGCGGAATAGCTGACGAAAGCGGTACATGGGTGGAGACAACCTGCTGACGAGGTATAGCTCCTGTCATTTCCTGCGGGGACTGTACGGGCTTCTGCAAAGGGGGAGCCGATTGCACGGTATAAGTCTGACCGGCTGCCTGTTGGGATTGCGGCTGGACAGCAGCTTGCCCGTTTGAGGCTATCGGTTCAATCAGGCCTTTTTTTTTATCCTCGACCGGCTGTCCGGTACTGCTCAATTGGCAAAGTTGGATAAGCGTCAACTCCAGCAACAGCCGTTTATTCCGGCTGGCGCGGTAATTCAGGTCGCAGGTGTTAGCCAGTTCAATCGCTTTGAACAACAGTTGGTCCGGACAACGTTTTGCCATTTCCTTATAACGTTCGCGTATGGATGCTCCTACTTCAAACAAAATCAAAGTCGATTCATCCTTGCATACAAGCAAATCGCGGAAATGCGATGCCAACCCCGTTATAATATTCTGCCCGTCGAAGCCTTTGCTTAAAATATCATTCAATATCAGAATGGCGGAACGGACATTTCCCGAAAGCATGGCATCCGTCAAACGGAAATAGTACTCGTAATCCAGCACATTCAGGTTATCGATCACCGCCTGATAAGTAATGTTACCATTCGTAAAGCTGACAACCTGGTCAAAGATAGACAAGGCATCGCGCATACCGCCGTCCGCCTTTTGCGCAATCACATTCAGGGCTTCCGGTTCAGCCGTCACTCCTTCACAAGAAGAGACATACTCCAGATGCTCCACCATATCGGCAATCGAGATACGCGAAAAGTCGTATATCTGGCAACGCGACAGGATGGTTGGCAAGACTTTATGTTTTTCCGTCGTAGCCAGGATAAACAAGGCATGGTGGGGCGGTTCTTCCAGCGTCTTCAGAAACGCATTGAAGGCTGCCGAACTCAGCATATGTACCTCATCGATGATAAACACCTTATATTTTCCGATTGGAGGCGGGATACGCACCTGGTCAATCAGCGAGCGTATATCGTCCACCGAGTTATTGGAGGCGGCATCCAGTTCATGGATGTTATACGAACGCTGTTCATTAAAAGCCTTGCACGATTCGCATTCGTTGCAGGCCTCTCCGTCGGCAGTCGGATTCAGACAGTTGATTGTCTTGGCAAAGATACGGGCACAAGAGGTCTTGCCGACTCCGCGCGGACCGCAAAAGAGATAGGCATGAGCCAGCTTGTTACTTTGTATTGCATTTTTAAGAGTAGTAGTCAAAGACTTCTGTCCCACCACGCTACGGAATGTAGAAGGACGATATTTCCTTGCCGATACAATATAATTATCCATTCTCTGCTTTTTTATTAATAAGACAAAGATACAGATAAAATTTTATTTACCTTTGCAAAAAGCAATTCCGATGTCACGCATAAAAGACTTTTATAATAAGTACCTATCTCGAATCAATGCCTACTGGCTGATAACGATTCTGTTTCTTGCCCTGACTTTTACGATGGGCGACAGCAGCTTGTATAAACGTTATACCTATGATGAAAGGATTCGCAGCCTGGAAAAAGAGATTAAACATTATCAGAAAGAGATTGAAGTCAACAGCAAAAAGCTGAACGACCTGCATACCGACAAGGAAGGACTTGAACGCTTTGCCCGTGAAGAATATTATATGAAGAAGCCAAACGAGGATGTCTATATTATCAAGAATAAGTAAATGAACGAAAAAGCAAGAACAATCGTTTTTAATATCTCCGCCCTCCTGTTACTCGCCGGAGCCGGATTATATCTGGCACTGCCGGTTGTCGCACCTTATCTGTTTGCCGTAGGAGCTGCAGGTATAGCCGTCAGCTATCTGACAATGTCGACTAAAGAGATGGATTTCCGCAGGCGCAGGCTCCACCGTTATAATATCTTTGCCGGACTGTTGTGCATATTTGCCTCCGCACTGATGTTCAGCGGACGGAAAGAATGGGTGATCTGCCTGACCATTTCAGCACTGCTCCAGTTATACACAGCATTTGTCGCCCCTAAAAAAGAATAACGGTTTTCCTGTATCCGGAGAAAAGAGACCGTACCACACAAAATACCTACTTATGGTTACAATACTGTCAAAAATATAATTACAGAGACAAGTAAAATTACCTAAAATCCGCGATTGATGCGCTTCCCTTTTATAAAGACCTTTGCATCGTTTTATTAACGATACAAAACTCTTTATAAATTGAAAGCAACGATTCTTAAGATTTCCTTTTTATTCATACTCTTGTTACCTGCCTCATTTGTCTATTCACAGGACAGGGCAATGGTTTCCGGGAAAGTATTATCGACGGAAAAAGAAATTGTAGATTTTGCTACCGTCTATCTGAAAGGCACCACCTATGGAGTCACGACAAACGAACAAGGCATCTACCATCTGAAAGCGCCTGCCGGCAGCTATACACTAATTATATCCGCCATCGGATATGAGACGGTGGAGAAAAAAGTCACGCTCATCGAGGGTGAAAGAGTGAAACAAAACATCACAATCGCACCTAAGACAGAAGAGTTGGAAGAGGTTGTCGTCGTCTCAAACGGGATTAGCCGCCTGAAACGTTCAGCCTTCAATGCGGTGGCGCTTGACACCAAAGAGCTGCAAAACTCAACCCGGAGTTTGAGCGACGCATTGGCTAAAGCACCGGGAATGAAAGTACGCGAATCCGGCGGTGTCGGCTCGGACACACAGCTTACGTTGGACGGCTTCAGCGGAAAGCATGTCAAAATATTTATCGACGGCGTGCCGCAGGAAGGTGTGGGAAGTTCTTTCGGGCTGAACAACATTCCTGTAAACTTTGCCGAGCGCATAGAAGTATATAAAGGTGTTGTTCCGGTAGGATTCGGGACAGACGCTATCGGCGGTGTCATCAACATCATCACCAAGAAAAAACGTGACAGATGGTTCCTGGATGCATCCTATTCTTACGGCTCATTCAACACGCATAAATCGTATGTCAATTTCGGGCAAACATTCAAAAACGGTTTCACTTACGAGATCAATGCTTTCCAGAACTATTCGGACAATGACTATTACGTAAACGCCCCGGTAGAAAACTTCGAAACGGGAAGCATCGACAGAAGCAAGAAAGAGCGTGTAAAACGTTTCAACGATACATATCACAACGAGGCTGTCATCGGCAAGTTAGGCATTGTAGACAAGAAATGGGCGGACCGCCTGATGTTCGGTTTTACCTACTCGAATATGTACCAGGACATACAGACCGGCGTACGCCAGGAAATCGTGTACGGCCGGAAACACCGCAAAGGTCATTCGCTGATGCCGTCATTGGAATACGGTAAGCGCGACCTGTTCACCAAAGGATTGGACATGGTGTTGACCGCCAACTACAACAAAAACCTGACGACAAATGTGGACACCTCTTCCTACGAATACAACTGGCGCGGAGAAAAACATCTGATGAACTCCGCCGGAGAACAGTCCAGACAGTACTCACGGGCAAACAATAACAACTGGAACGGAACAATGACCCTCAATTACCGGATCGGCAGAATACACACATTCACCTTCAATCATGTGCTGAACACCTTCCACCGTTCCAACACCTCCCTGCTCGCAGCAGAAGAGATGAAAAGTGCCATTGCCAAAGAAACCCGAAAGAATATATCCGGTTTGTCTTACCGGTTGATGCCGTCCGAACACTGGAACTTCTCCGCATTCGGAAAATATTACAACCAGTTTGTAGCCGGTCCGATGGCTACTTCTTCCGCACAAGATGAATATATCCGGAACAGCCGTACCGTCAACTCATTCGGATACGGGGCGGCCGGAACTTATTTCATCCTGACCGGCCTGCAGGCAAAATTGTCTTACGAGAAAGCTTACCGCCTGCCGACCATCGAAGAAATGTTCGGAGACGAAGATTTGGAGATGGGCGAGTTAGGCATCAGGCCGGAGAACAGCGACAACGTAAACCTCAACCTGAGCTACAACAAAACATTCGGCAAGCATTCCATATATGTGGAAGGAGGCGTCGTTTACCGCAATACAAAAGATTATATCCAGCGCAACATCACAGACCTGAGCGGTGGCAAACAGGCCGCCACTTACATCAACTACGGCAAAGTGGAGACTAAAGGCTTCAACCTCTCCCTCCGTTACAACTTCGCCAATTGGGTGAGTGTCGGAGGTAACTTTACCCAGATGGACGTGCGCGACAGGATGAAAACCTCCATTTCCAGCAGTGCCGAAAACCTGGCCTATGGGGAACGGATGCCGAACCTGCCATACCGCTTTGCGGATTCGGATGTATCGTTCTACTGGCGTAACCTCTGGAAAAAGGGCAATGTGCTGACCGTTACCTACGACAATCAGTACCTGCATCGTTTCACTTACTATTCTTCCGCCATCGGAGCACAAAATAACGACTATGTGGTACCCAACCAGTTCTCTCATAACCTGTCTCTTTCTTACAGCCTTCAGAACGGGCGGTACAACCTGTCATTCGAATGCCGCAACTTCACAAATGAAGACCTGTACGACAACTTCAGTTTGCAGAGAGCCGGACGTGCTTTCTACGGCAAAGTAAGAGTTTACTTCGGAAATTAATTCATTATCATAATTACTAAATATAAATACATTTACAAGATGAAAAAGAATCATTTACTCATCGGTATCACCTCTGCCCTGTTGGCAGGCGGCATGTTTATTTCCTGTAGCGACAACGAGATTCCGGCACCAAACCCGGAACCGGGAACTGGCGATGCACAAAGCGCATTCATCATCCCGGCTTCCGTTACGGCTTCCGGAAATACGACCAATGTCCTGCTAACAGCCGAAAGCATAGACGAAGGAACGATCACGACACAAAATAACGGCCTCGTCAATGACGGTGCGACACAATGGGTGTTCTACAAAGATCAGTATCTGTATGGTTTGACTTACAACCAGGGCAACGCCGGAGACACCCGTTCGTATGTCCTGAATGCAGATGGCGAACTGGAGACACGTTCACAGAGCTATAAGGTGAAGCGGTTCACAACCTACGGCATTTACGACAAGTATATCATGACCCTTTCATCGGGCGACGGTCCTACGGAATGGGCGGACGAAAACGGCTATGTGCCTCAGTCGTTCCTAATTTCATGCCTGGACGTGGCAGCCGAGACAAAGACAGACAACGATACAAAGGACAAGAACTTTCTGTCCGAGAACTTCCTGGGTAATGGCGAATATGTGACACTGGCGGGCATCCTGGAACACAACAGCAAGATTTACAGCGTGGCAGTCCCGATGGGATTGAGCCAGTACGGAACGAAAGACGAAAACGGGAAATGGATCTTGCCGGGCAACGAAGACCTGGTTAAGACCGAATCCGGAGGCTCAAACAGCAGCGCCTACGAAAAAGACGAATTGTTGTGGACACAATACCCCGATTCCTGCTGGGTGGCAATCTTCAACGACGAGACATTCGCGACGAAGAAGATCATCAAGACCGGTAAAATCAGCTATGCTTGCGGACGTTTCAAATCTCAATACTACCAGATGATCTGGGCAGCTGACAATGGCGACATTTACGTCTTCTCTCCCTCATACGCCAAGACCATGACTGATCCGCGCCAGCAAACCAAACTGCCGGCCGGTGTAGTCCGCATCCCGAGCGGAAGCGAAGACTTCGACGATTATTATTGCAATATCGAAGAGCAAAGCAACGGAAAATCATTCCTCCGCAGCTGGCATATCACGGAAGATTACTTCCTCTTGCTGATGTACGACCGCCCCTTCAGCGAAACCGGTTATACGGCAAATCAATTGGCTGTATTCAAAGCCGGCGACAAAAAGCTGACCTACGTCACCGGCCTTCCTTCATCAGACCTGATCTCAGGCTTCGGCAGTACACCGCATATCGAGAACGGCAACGCTTACATTGCAGTGACCTTGACCGACGGAGACCCGGCTATCTATAAAATCAATCCGGCAAATGCCAGTGCAACGAAGGGTGTAACGGTAAAAGCAACTCAAATATCCGGTATTGGTAAGTTGAAATGAAAAAGATCTTTGCAAAAATACATCTCTGGTTATCGATTCCTTTCGGTATCATCATTGCGATTGTCTGCCTGACAGGGTCGATCCTGGTATTTGAAACGGAGATACTGGAGCTCTGCTATCCCTCCCGCTATTTCGTAAAAGAGGTAAAAGGGGAACCGCTGTCGCCGGCTGCATTAATGGATGCAGCCCGGCAACAGCTGCCCGACTCCATAAAGATAACGGGCATACGGATTTCCGCCGATCCTGAGCGGACCAGCCAACTGGTCTTACCCGGAAAAAAAGCAGCTTGCTTTATCAATCCTTATACGGGAGAAATAACCGGAATAGACGATGGCAAAGGATTCTTCATGAAAATGATGCGCCTCCACCGTTGGTTGCTCGATGAATACAAACGCGACGGCAGCTTTGCCTGGGGAAAAGCAATTGTCGGCTATTCGACGCTGGCACTGGCAAT
Organism: Parabacteroides sp. AF17-28; assembly: GCF_003479205.1. Lineage (NCBI taxonomy): Bacteria > Pseudomonadati > Bacteroidota > Bacteroidia > Bacteroidales > Tannerellaceae > Parabacteroides > Parabacteroides sp. AF17-28. Next base: position 46,460 of record NZ_QUGV01000032.1, read on the forward strand.
CATCATCATCAGCGGACTTGTCATCTGGTATCCGCGAAACAGGAAAGTACTGAAGAACCGGTTGAAAATAAAGACGAAAACCGGCTGGTTCCGCTTCTTCTACGACCTGCATGTTTCAGGAGGTTTTTATGCAGCCCTGCTCCTGCTTGCCCTTTCGTTGACAGGATTGACCTGGTCGTTCGGTTGGTATCGTGATGCATTTTACACCACGTTCGGCGTCAGCACAAACCAGACACAGCAGGCTCATGCGTCGGCCCCGTCTACGTCAAAAGAAGCTCCAGCCCGGGGACATTCAAACTCTTCCGAAAGAGAAGGGAGACAACAGAAAAAGGCGGATTATCTCCAATGGGATGAAGTCTTATCCGAACTGCAAAGCCGTTATCCGAAATACAACTCGATTACGCTCCAGAAAGGCTCGGCAACAGTCTCTACTGCCAATTACGGGAATACAAGAGGTAGTGACCGTTATTCATTCGATCCGGCTACCGGAAAGATAACCGACATCCAATTGTATAAGGACCTTCCCAAATCAGGGAAGATCAGAGGATGGATCTACTCCGTTCATGCCGGAACATGGGGTGGCATGACGACCCGGATATTAAGTTGCCTGGTCTCATTCCTCGGAGCAGTCTTTGCCATAACAGGTTACTATTTCTGGATCAAAAAGAAAGTCAGGAAGAGAATACCCTAAGTCCTACAAACAAAAAAGCCCGGAGTTGAAACGACTCCGGGCTTTTTTGTTTCAGGCTTTAAACGCCTTTTTTATATCTTACTTGGCGGAAGAATAGTTCTTATTCAACACTTCAAGAAATTCAGCTGTGATATCATACGCATGGTTCGCCAACAAAATATTGTCACCCATTGTATTGCTGAAAATAATCTGGTAACCTTTTGTCTGGTTGTAAGCAGTCAACTGTGCAACGATCGTATCGCGAAGTTGTCCGTTCAGTTCCATCTGCTTGGTTGCCAACTCCTGTTCTTTCTTTGCTGCATAATCCTGAAGTTCCTGCTGCTTTTTCTGCAAACGGTTTCCTTCCTGTTGAGCTCTTTCCGTAGTCAGGAAAGCATTTGCTTCATATTTACGCTGAAAATCATTCAACTCAGTCCGTAAAGCATTTGACCGCTGGGTCATATCTAAACGATAATCTTCCTGCATTTTGAGAATACGTTCATTCAAATCCTTTGAATAATTGTAATTTGATAAAAGAGAGTCTACATTTACATATGCTACAGGAAGCAAATTAGTAGAATCTCCCTCCGTTGTGAAAGCCGGAGTTACTGTGGATTCTTTTTTTCCGGAAAACTGCATAACGAACAAAATTATGACAGCCACCGCGAGCACACCATTAATTACGTAGTTAATGTTCTTCATAAAGTGTAAATTAAATCTTTATTTATTTTATTCTTCTATTTCTTTTATCTTATCATATAGATTCTTCTGCATACTATCCCGCCTATGCTGGGTTTTAGCACAACATATACCCTTTTCCCTTAGTGCCGCGTTACCCTCGATATGTGTATTGGGAAATCTTCCTCCTTTTTTGAAAAGGACTTTTACACTGAGCAACACAACACAAATAACAAGAATTATGACCGTAATCAATAACGTTGCAAGCATTTTCTCTATATTTGTGGACGCAAATATAAGAGTTTAAGTGATTGGAAAGTATGTTTTTGGTATTTAATTGTACTTTTTTTCATACCGAACTCTGTTTATAGCGGTATTATTAACTATAGAGTAGCATCTATAATATATTGTAACATTATGAAGATTACTGATTTAAAACCTGAGATCGTCTGGAAGTTCTTCCACCAAGTAACACAAGTGCCCCGTCCTTCAAAGAAGGAAGGAAAAATGATCGAATTTCTCGAATCATTCGCCAAACAGTATAAAATAGCAATCAAGAAAGATGCCGTAGGCAATATCCTAATGTCAAAACCGGCAACCCCCGGAAAAGAAAGCCTGCCGACAGTAGTCCTGCAGTCACACATGGATATGGTATGCGAAAAAAATAACGGGACTGCCCACGATTTCGACAACGATCCGATCGAAACAATCGTTGACGGCGATTGGCTTCGTGCCAACGGGACGACGTTAGGAGCCGACAATGGCATCGGTGTCGCTGCCGAGCTTGCAATCCTTGCTTCCGATGATATCGAACACGGTCCGATCGAATGCCTCTTCACGATTGACGAAGAAACCGGGCTGACCGGAGCAAAAGCCCTCGAAAAAGGCTTTATGACAGGTGACATCCTGTTGAACCTCGACAGCGAGGACGAAGGCGAAATCTTTATGGGTTGCGCCGGAGGTAAAGACACGCAGGCAGTTTTCCACTACGAATCGCAACCGACAAATCCGAACATGCAGTATTTCATCATCGACGTGAAAGGCTTGAACGGCGGACACTCCGGAGGTGAAATCCATAAAGGATTGGGGAATGCCAATAAAGTGCTGGTACGCTATCTGTATCTGTTAGGTGCACAGGTCGATTTCACACTCTGCTCGATCAGCGGAGGCAACCTGCGTAACGCGATCGCCCGTGAAGCGCATGCCGTAATCGGCTTGTCACCCAATGATAAGGAAACGGCACGTGTCCTGCTCAACCATTATACGGCAGACATCGAAAACGAGCTGAAGCATGTAGACCCGAACGTTCGTATTTCCATGGAATCGACCGAACAGCCGGAAAAATGCATCGGCAACACATGGAAAGACAAAGTGATCTGGGCTCTGCACGCCTGTCCGCACGGCGTAATCGGCATGAGCCATGATATCGAAGGATTGGTTGAAACCTCTACCAACCTGGCCTCTGTCAAGATGGGACCGGACGATACGATTATCGTAGGAACAAGCCAGCGCAGTTCGATCGAATCCTGCAAGAACATGATTGCCAACCAGGTAGCATCCGTATTCAAACTGGCAGATGCAGTAGTTACCCACGGTGACGGTTATCCCGGATGGGCGCCTAACCCGGACTCTAAGATACTGAAAGTGGCCCAGGAGACTTACAAACGTCTGTTTAATAAAGATGCCAAAATAATGGCGATCCACGCAGGATTGGAATGCGGCCTGTTCCTTGAAAAATATCCGAATCTGGATATGATTTCATTCGGTCCGACACTTCGCGACGTGCATTCGCCCAACGAACGCATACAGATCGATACCGTAGGTTTGTGGTGGTCGCACCTGCTTGAATTATTAAAGAGCATCCCTGCAAAATAAAACGGTATATTTTCCGTTATAAAAAGAGGATTAACATTTCGCCGATGTTTTTCCTCTTTTTTTATGTTAAGACGTGAAAACTTATTTATGATAAATTTGTTTTCATAAAACATAATATGACAATCAGGCAATATCTCAACACGTAGAAGCAGAATGGGTATATTGCCACATTATTAAATTGAATAAGATGAAAAGATTAGCCGCTCCGTTACTCATACTATTTTTAATGGTATTCAACCTGTTGTCGTGCGACGGGCTGGACGAAAACTATTCAACCAATCCGAACCACCAACTGAGCTTCTCGGCAGACACGCTCTCTTTTGATACGGTGTTTACGACAATAGGTTCCGCGACCAAAGAGTTCATGATCTATAACCGTAACGACCAACCGTTGATGATCGGCGAAATCATGCTGGCAAGCGGTGAAGAGACCGGTTTCCGCATCAATGTGGATGGCCGTAAAGGCGACCATTTCCAGGATGTAAGAATACAGGCGCAAGACAGTTTGTATGTTTTTGTTGAAGTCACAGTCAATCCAAATGCATCAAACCAACCGTTGCTGATCGACGATTCCGTGATTTTTATAACAAACGGAATCAAACAGTCCGTGCGCCTCGAAGCATACGGACAAAATGTAAACCTGTATAAAAATGGGATAACATTAACACAAGACACCCATTTCACAGCCGAACGCCCCTATCTGATTTACGACAGCCTGATGATAGCTCCCGACGTTACGCTGAATATAGACCCGGGATGCATCTTCTATATGCACGACGCGGCAAAGATCATCACCTATGGTACTTTGCTCGCCAAAGGGACACGCGAACAGCCGATCCTGTTCCGGGGAGACCGCCTGGATTTCATTTTGGACGACGTCTTGCCTTACGACCGCACGCCATCCCAATGGGGAGGCATCTTCTTCCGTCCGGAAAGCTACAATAATATAATGGACAACGTGATTGTACGGAACGGAAAAACCGGCCTCACATTTGAGAAATCATCTCCGGAAGAATCCAAATTGAAATTGAGCAACTCCCAAATCACGAATATGGGCGAGAACCTCTTCTCCGCGATCAACTGCAACATCGAAGTCAGCAATACGGAACTGACCAATGCGAAAGACTGTGTCGTGGTCCTGATCGGAGGAGAATATCATTTCGTCCATTGTACGCTTGCCAATTTCATGACACTGAATAAAAGGGAGCAACCTTGCCTGACCCTGACCAATAATAAAATAGTCGATTCGCAAAAAGAAACGTATCCGCTGAAAGTGACTTTCGACAATTGCATCATCGACGGTAGCTTCAGTGCCGGCGAAAAGGAACACCAGGGAGAGCTGAACTTGTCTATCGACGGCATCGCTTCGTTCGACTACCTGTTCAACCACTGCGTGATCAAGACATCGGGCAGTAATAACGACCAGTTCAAAGATGTACTGTTCACCAAGACAAGCCCGTCTTACCGGCTGAAAGGCGGTGAAAAGAATAAATACCGTTTCGACTTCCGCCCGGATTCGGCAACGACATTAGGCGTAGGCAAAGCCGATATTTTCATCACGCAACAATATCCCGTGGACCGCTACGGCGTAAACCGCCTCACGAATGACGGCCCGGATATCGGAGCGTATGAGTTTGTACCGAAAGAAGAAGATGAAAAATAAAACGATATGATCAGAATCTTAACTATGACGTTTTTCATCCTGCTCCTGTCCGTTATCTCTTCAAAAGGGCAAACGGATTTCCGGGTGATGAGCTATAATGTCGAAAACCTGTTCGACACGGAAGACAATCCGCTGACAGCCGACGAAGAATTTCTTCCTTCCGGCAACCGCCACTGGACGGGCGGACGGTTTTATCATAAACTGCAACAAGTGGCAAAAGTGATCACTGCCGCTGGCGAATGGAGCACTCCGGCGCTGGTCGGCCTTTGCGAAGTGGAGAATGACTCCGTTCTTGTCCGGTTGTTGCGCCAGACACCTCTCCGCCAGCAACATTACCGCTATTGCATGACACATGGAGAGGACACACGCGGCATCAACGTGGCATTGCTCTACCAACGGGACAAGTTCCGTTACTTGGGACATGCCGAACAGCCGGTCCGTTTCACGCGGAAACAACACAAGCACACCCGCAACATCCTCCACGTATGGGGAGAAGTCCTCACCGGCGACCGTCTCGACGTCTTTGTCTGCCATTTTCCCTCCCGCTACGGAGGAGAGAAAGAGAGTGAACCGGATCGCTTCGACGCCGCCCGCACATTACGGTCGTTATGCGATTCCGTCTATGCCCTTCGCCCTGCTCCGCATATCCTGATCATGGGAGACTTCAACGACACTCCGGACGACATCAGCATCCGGCAAATATTGGATGCGCATCCGTTTCCAATCCGATGGGCATCCGTTCCGGATTCCATGCGCATCGAATCCCAAACGGACAGGCATCCGTTTCTCCGCCTGTGCAATCTCTTCGCCGAACGGAAGACACATCCTTCGGGCAGTCATAAGTATCAGGGCGAATGGAGCCAACTGGACCAGATCATTATCTCTTCCGCCCTGGCCGACACGACAGCCGCCATGCACCTCGTTCCCGGAAGTGCCCGCATCTTCTCACCGCCCTTCCTGCTCACCAAAGATAAAACATGGCGCGGCGAACGCCCTTTCCGCTCTTACTACGGCTTCAAATACGAAGGCGGCTACAGCGACCACCTGCCTATAATCGCGGACTTTCTATTATCGAAATAAATTATTACTTTTGTCTTCCTTACTTAATACAATCATATATGTATAAACTATATATCGCCATTCTTGTCTTTTGCATACAAACAATCAGCGCCCAACAACTCCGGCAGCCGCTCGATCTTCCGATTCTGCTGAGCGGGAATTTCGGGGAGCTGAGAAACAATCATTTTCATTCGGGAATAGACTTTAAGACACAAGGGGTAGAAGGAAAAGCGGTCCATGCCGTGCAGGAAGGATATGTGTCCCGTATTTCCGTCAGTCCCTGGGGATACGGAAACGGTCTGTACCTGACGCATCCCGACGGGACGACAACCGTTTACGGACACCTCCAACGTTTCGCCCCGTCCATCGCCGAATATCTCAAAACCCAACAGTACGAACAGGAAAGTTTCAACGTCAACCTGTTCCTCACACCGGACCAGCTTCCGGTCAAAAAAGGCGAATTAGTCGCCTACAGCGGTAATACGGGAGGCTCGGGCGGCCCGCACCTGCACTTCGAAGTACGCGACACAGAAAGCGAAGAAGTCCTCGACCCTATCGAATATTTCAAAGAGAAGATTACCGACACCCGTTCCCCTAAAATACAAGGCATCCTGGTCTGTCCGATAGAAGGCAAAGGCGTTGTGAACGGCAGCAAACGGAAACTGGAGCTAAAACCCGTCACCGCTAAAAACGGCAAGCAGACGCTCACCGGCAAAATAGAAGCCTGGGGAGAAATAGGCCTCGCAGTGAAAGCATACGATTACATGGACAACACGACCAATATATACGGAGTAAGAGAAATCACCCTCCGGCTGGACAGCCAGATCGTCTACCACAGCGACCTGGACCGCTTCGCCTTCGACGAGACACGTTTCCTGAACAGCTACGTGGACTACGAAGAGTGGAAGGAGCACCGTTCTTTTTATATGCGCAGCTTCGTCGAGCCGGGTAACCGCCTCCGCTTTATCGAAAGCGCCAACCGGGGAATCATCAACATTGATGAAGAAAAAACATATCATCTGACCTATACCCTGGCCGACGTATTCGGCAACACCACCCAACTGTCTATTTGGGTAGAAGGCAAAGAGCAGGAAATACCGGAAATCAAAACGGAAGGGACTGAACTGTTCCATTGGGTCGCAGACAACCGTTTCGGAGCAAAAGGCATCCGGATGACCCTTCCGAAAGGCAACCTGTATGATGACCTGTATTTCCGTTATTCCGTGAAGGAAGACAGTACGAAATTGGCCGATATACACATCCTGCATAACCGCCCCGTCCCGATTCACAAATCGGCGCAATTATCCCTGCGTCTGCGGATCGACACGCTGGAAAACAAACAACAATATGGCATCGTACGCATCCAGAAAGGCCGTCAATCCTGGATAGGCGGCACTTACCGGAACGGCTGGATAGATGCGGATATCCGTGAATTAGGCAACTATACGATCAGTCAAGACACGCAGGCGCCGACCATCACCCCGCTCAACGCCAATCTCTGGATCAGCAAACAGGCATTCACATTCCGCCTGTCCGACAACCTGAGTGGCGTGCAGACATACCGGGGAGAGATAGACGGACAATATGTTTTGTTTGAAATGAACAACAAATCAGTCATCACCTATCACTTCGACAAGGAACGGCTCGAAAGAGGAAAACACGCGCTCCGGCTGACCGCGACTGATGCCGCAGGAAACCAATCGGAGTACACATACTCTTTTACCTGGTAAATATCAGCCTTAAATGTTGGAGATTACCAATTTATTCGTACCTTTGTTAAATTTAAAAACATAAAATTCTAAATTAAAAAGCAAGCATATAGGTCATGGAGAACAATGGACTGTTAGAAATGGTAAGAAGCAAAGCACAAAGCTGGCTTACAAAAAGTTATGACGCTGAAACACGTGCACAAGTACAGGCTCTTTTGGACAATGAAGATCCGACAGAACTGATCGAGTCATTCTACAAAGACCTGGAATTCGGCACAGGCGGCCTGAGAGGCATCATGGGAGTCGGTTCAAACCGCATGAATATCTACACGGTAGGAGCAGCCACACAAGGCTTATCCAACTATCTGAAACAGGAATTTGCAGGTCTGGACCAGATCAAAGTTGTAATCGGCCACGACTGCCGCAACAACAGCCGCAAATTCGCTGAAATCTCCGCAGATATTTTCTCCGCTAACGGCATCAAGGTTTATCTGTTTGAAGACCTTCGCCCGACACCGGAAATGTCATACACAATCCGCAAGTTAGGATGCCAGAGCGGTATTATCCTGACAGCTTCGCACAATCCGAAAGAATACAACGGCTACAAGGCTTATTGGGATGACGGCGCACAGATGATCGCCCCGCACGATAAGAACACGATCGCCGAAGTAAACAAAATCCGCAATGCCAGCGAAATCAAGTTCAAAGGCAACAAGGAACTGATCGAAATCATCGGTAAGGAAATCGACGAACAATATATCAACGATCTGACAAAGATATCATTGTCACCGGAAGCGATCGCACGCCACCACGACATGAAGATCGTGTACACTCCGATTCACGGAACAGGTGTCACTGTTGTTCCGCCGACATTGAAAGCATTCGGTTTCACCAACATCATCCACGTTCCCGAACAGGATGTGGTAAGCGGCGACTTCCCGACTGTTGTTTCTCCGAACCCCGAAGAACCGGCAGCATTGGCTATGGCTGTTGAAAAAGCAAAAGAAACAGACGCCGAACTGGTTATGGCTTCCGACCCGGACGCAGACCGCGTAGGCGCAGCCGTTAAGAACAACGAAGGCGAATGGGTATTGCTGAACGGCAACCAGACAGCCCTGATGTTTGTCTATTACCTGATCACCCGCTGGAAAGAACTGGGCAAGATCAACGGTAAGGAATACATTGTAAAGACAATCGTTACAACCGAACTGATCCGCACGATTGCAGAAAAGAACGGCGTTGAAGTATATGATGTTTATACCGGTTTCAAATGGATTGCCGACGTGATGAAAAAGAACGAAGGCAAGAAGAACTATATCGGTGGCGGCGAAGAAAGCTACGGTTTCCTGTGCGAAGATTTCGTCCGTGACAAAGATGCCGTTTCCGCCTGTGCTATCCTCGCTGAAATCGCAGCCTGGGCCAAAGACCAGGGCATCACGATGTATCAGTTATTGCAGAACATCTACGTTCAGTATGGTTTCTCCAAAGAAAAAGGTATTTCCGTTGTAAAGAAAGGCAAGAGCGGAGCTGAAGAGATCGAAGCGATGATGAAACATTTCCGCGAAAACCCGTTGCAGGAAATCGCAGGTTCCAAAGTGACGTTATTCTATGACTACTCTTCCCTGAAAGGAAAAGACTATATCGAAAATGAAACGTTAAGCCTGGATATGCCGACAACATCCAACGTTCTGCAGTATTTCACCGAAGACGGCACCAAAGTATCCATCCGTCCTTCCGGTACGGAACCCAAGATCAAGTTCTACTGCGAAGTTCATTCCAAAGTGAAGAGCATCGACGAACTGCCCGCAGCAGAAAAAGCCGCAGCAGAAAAGATCGAAGCGATCAAGGCTTCATTGGGAATCTGATCCCGCGATTCGGAAACATATACATATAATTATAAAAGGAGAGGCTGCCACAGTCTCTCCTTTTTTCTTTACTTTTGCCTACGATCAGTTTTCCTGCATTGGTCATCATCATGGAATTGCTGGCCAGTAAGTAATTTACTCCACCTTATTGTAAAAAACAGCAGAAAAGAGGTCTACAACACATCCTCAAAGTGTCTCTCAGACAATTCCCTCTTGGATGAAAAATCCGTATATTTCCAGTCTATTGCCGTGAGGTGCGCAGAAAATTCCCCTAAAGTACCGGTTCATCGCTCTGAAGTTTACCTTCATCACCCATGAAGTCAGACTTCAAAGCAACGAAGTTCCGGGTCAGCGCGATGAAGTCCGGCTTCATGAAAATAAGGTGCCGGCTCCTTCCGAAATCAACTTCTGCTCCTTCCCATATTTCCATATCCTCCCCTTTGTTGTTTCAAATATTCGATTCTCCGGAAGTTAAGCTTTATCGGAATGTCAGCAAGAATATATTATGGCTTGACAATTGTCCTGCCATTAAAACGAGCCGCGCAACTCGTTTGTCCGCATGTCATAAAAAGCGTTGTTCCGGTAGCTAAATGTCAAACCGAAACAGTGCCTTTTTTACGGTGAAATAGAAAAAAGAGGGTTATTGTAAAAAAACGTTCCATGCAAAAGGATAACTTTTAGTTCAACCTCGCCAATATATTGAAAATAAAAGCGTTCTTAGAGAGATAGTGTTGGAGATTAGGGGAAAAGGGGTTACCTTTGTAAGGGAACTTCGATATTTTACTTTACGGGGGAAGATGTCTGGAGGTTTCTGGAGCGGATGAAAAAACTTATAACGCGTATTTGTATGAAACAAGCGACCACGATAGAAGAACAGATACAATTACTAAAAGAGCGGGGTATTACGATCAAAGATGAAACTAAGGTGAAAGAAAACCTGATGGATATAGGTTTTTATCGGCTGGGTTTTTATTCCTTTCCTTTTGAGAAAACTTTTCCGAAGTTAGATGACAGGGATCATCAATTTAAAGAAGGTACATGTTTCCAAGATATTGTATCTTTATATTATTTTGATTATGATTTAAGGAACATCTTACAAAATTACTTGAATCGGATTGAAGTCAATCTCCGTACCTATATCGTATATACGGTATCGAACTATTACAAGATGTCTCCGACGTGGTTCGTAGACCCAAATATTGTCGATAAATCGTATGCTGATACGTTCGAGAAAAAAGTCTATAAAACTATTAAGGAAAATCCGGTTATTAAAAGGCATCACAAAAAATACATAAACGATCGTTTTGCACCAGCATGGAAAACGGTGGAATTTATGACTTTAGGTAATATTTGTTCATTGTATCTTAACCTGAAAGATCGGAATGTCCAGTACAAAATTGCAGATCATTATGGTTGTGGAATAGGGGTATTCATAAACTATATTGAAACGATTCGGATTATCCGAAATTCCTGTGCACATGGTAGTTGCCTTTATAACCTTTCTCTTGCTAAAGCAATTAAGTCCGGTCCGGCAGGGCAGGTATCAGGGGACAAAAGGCATAATATTTGCGGTGTCATAAATGTTACAAGTTATATTGTCGGTAGAATATCAATGAATAGGCAGCGGGATTTGTATGAGGCGATCAATAAACTACTGAGCAAGGATAGAGGGGACAAAACGAATGAGATCATCTTTAAATGTACAGGTTTTCCTGTCAGAAATTTGGGGGAAGCGGAATAATATATTATATTTGCAGCATCAAAAGTGCCCATATCGGCAGGTCACGATATCTGCACTATAAAAAAGATGCAAGAGGATTCTGGAAACGGGGTCCTCTTTTTTTGTATCTGTTTTTTTACTTCTATATAAGCCAAGGCATCTTTTCTTCTTCAATGTTTCTCAATTTTTAATTTTCATTTCCCCTCCTCATCTGTTGTACCTTTATCATTTTTAATCAGATAGATAAAGGCTTATGCGAAAAAGTGATTTTAGTGAAAGTATGCGGTCGTTAGAAAGGCGCAAGCGGGAGGCTGGTGCTGAGAGTACGGCGGACTTGTACAGGGCGGTGCGGAACCGGTTTGGGCGGTACTGCATGAAGGAGAGGCTGCTGTTGCAGGAGGTGACGGCGGCAAGGGTTGCGGGGTTCAGGGTGGCGCTTCGGAAGGAAGGGCTGCGGGTGAATACCGTAAACAGTTATATGAGTAGCCTCAGGGCGATGTATAACGCTGCCTGCCGGGAGGCGGGGGGCCGCTGGAAGGAGAATCCTTTTGCGGGGTTGCGGCTGAAACGGGAGGAGACGAAAAAACGGGCTGTGCCGGTCGAGGTGGTCGAGAGGATTGCCGGGCTGAACCTGCGGGGAAAGCCGGAGCTGGCCGGGGCGGTTGATCTGGCGCTGTTCAGCTTTATGGCCTGCGGGATGCCGTTTACGGACTTAGTGCACCTCACACGCGAGAATATCCAGGATGGAGGGCGGCTGCTTGTCTACCGGCGGCGGAAAACGGGTGTGCTGATCCAGATCGGTATCAATACGGGGATGCGTCAACTGATCGAACGGTATGCCCGTCCGGATTCGGTGTATCTTTTCCCCGTCTTGCCTGCGGATGCCGGCCATGAGACCTACAAAGCCGCTTTGGCCCTTCATAACCGGCATCTGAAAGAGATCGGTCGCCTGTTGGGACTTGCCGTGCCGCTTACCAGCTATGTGTTCCGGCATACCTGGGCCTCGGAAGCCTATAAATGCCACGTTGAGATCAGTGTGATCAGTCAGGCATTGGGACATACGACGGAGAAAATGACCCGTAATTACCTGGCGCGTCTTGCACCGGAAGAGATCATTAAAGCGAATGAAAAAGTATCACACAGGATCGAAAAACTGATTGGAAAAGAGGCGGGACCTTATTTATGAAATAAGGATATGGCTTTGTTCTTATTTATGAAATAAGGTTAATCATGTTGTTTAATACTATATTACAGCGTTTTATACCTGTTGAAATTCATTTATCCAACAAACTTGCTGCAAAGATTACAATAAAATTGATGAAAACCAAACAGAATCGCGAAATTTGATAAAAATAAACCATTCGATTAACATTAAAGTAAAGAAAATCGGACTAATGTCCTCCTTTTCCTTAAAAAACAAAGTTTAGGGATGAAGAAGGTCCGGAATAACCATGCTTTTAACGAGTATTCATAAAAGAAACAAAATCATTCTGTTCCAATTCTTAAATTACTTCATCAAAAATAGGCCATTCTAATAATTCAAGGTTGTTTTCTAACGGTAGAAAAACCTCTTAGAAGAGTG
>NZ_QUGV01000032.1:59290-60758 GCF_003479205.1 Parabacteroides sp. AF17-28
TTCAAGGTTGTTTTCTAACGGTAGAAAAACCTCTTAGAAGAGTGTTTTTGCCTTATTTCATAAATAAGGTACATCAAACTTGAAAATCAAAGGGGTAAAACTAAGAAACGGAATGACAGGAGTTCGGAATATATTATTCTATTTAATGACGATCGGTAGCATTAGTCTTTTAACCGGTTGCAGCCGATCAGACGTGCCCATACCACCGGGCCCGCCTACGCCACCGAACCCCGACCCCGATCCCCCGGTAGCTGCGGTTCCCATCCGGTTGAAAACACAGCTATTGAGCCGTGCAGCAATCGAAAACTTCGACAGCACAGCTCTCAACGTCGCCAAAGGGAGCGGCACCCTGCAATTTGACGAGATATGGGAGGCAGTCGCTACAGACTCCGAAATCACATTTGTACCGGAACGCTATTATCCGGCAGACAGTTCGGAAGTATATCTGACCGGTTACTATCCGAAAGGCGCTGTGAAAGACGGTCTTGTCGAGTACCATCTCGACGGGGAGACTGACATCATAACGACAAAGGCACAGTCCGGTTCATTGGTGAATCCTTTCGATAGACAGGACAGCCTGTTTTCGTTTTCCCATCAATTGTCGCTGCTGAAAATCACGATTCGCCTTGCCGAAAACCGTCCGGAAACCTATTACTTGAAATTCGCCGGTCTGGAAGGTTCTTCCCGGGAGGCCTGGCTCGAATTATCAAGCGGTGAACTGTTGTTCGGGACGGAAGCGCCGAAGTTAGTGCTGTATGAGGCAGAGACGGAAACCGGCATGGAAATCTCGACGGAAAGCACCTTTAATAGTAGCCTGCTGGTACAGCCCCGTACGGAGTTGACGGTCGATATTGTGCTGACGCGGGATAACAATCCGGAGCATGACCTGTCATACACCGGTCTCCCCGTGCATTTTGAAGGCAGCGGTTCGGAAGGCAATGTCGCCTACAATATCGACATCGTGATCGGCTCCCCTGACCTGCCGGTCGGACCGGACACTCCGGATGTTCCCGACCCGCCTACGCCACCGGATATCCCGGATGATCCGGACGAGCCGGATATTCCGATCCCTCCTGTAATACCGCCAGTGGTTCCGCCGGCCGCGAATCCGTCGATCACGATCACGGCTACTGTTACAAGCTGGGAGGAAGTCTCCGGCGGAAACATCGATTTCAGGCCCTCAAATGAATAATAAATAAACAATCAATAAAACAACAACGAACATGAAAACAAATCACATTTTACTAACTGCGGCCCTTCTCCTTTGTGCCGCAAGCTGCACCAAGGAAGCGAACGAGATACCGGACACGAACGACGACAATGCCTTATATCCCGTCACGTTCAGCGGGGGGATCGATTTGGTACAGACGAAGGCGGAGGATAAGAATACTACGCTGATGCGGAAGGACGTGAAAGCGAAAGTCTGGGTTTGTGCAAGTGATGTTGATCTTTCATCATCATTTACAAG